>CAJWGH010000191.1 GCA_913031095.1 uncultured Chloroflexota bacterium
TCTCAGTTGATTCGACCAGTCTAGACAGCGGGCCAGAGTTCACCGCACGGCAGGCTATACGCACCAGCGCTTTCTGGTTCATAACCTTCGGCCATGCCCTGTCGTCGATGCTCATAGCCACCTTGACAGTCCACATGGTGCCCATGCTGACTGACCAAGGGCTGTCCCTACAAACTGCCGCTTACGTCTGGTCTGTGCTGATGGCGGTAGGAGCGGCTTTCCAACTAATTGGAGGTTACGTTGGTGACCGCGTGCCCAAAAATTTGGCCCTCTTCGGTTTCACAGCTTTGCAGGCGGTTGGGTTCCTTATGGCAGCCTTTATTGACAACCTAACCATGGCCGTACTGTTCGCAGTCGTCTACGGCGCGGGCTTTGGCGGGCGAGTCCCGTTAACCACAGCCATAAGAGGAGACTACTTTGGTAAGGGTGCCTTCGCTACCATCACGGGAATCTCCATGGCGCCGCTTTATATGTTCATGGTGATAGCGCCGCTCTTCGCCGCCGCCATGTTCGACGCCCGTGGTAGTTATACCCTAGCTTTCCTTATCCTCGGAGGAATCGGGTCTTTAAGCGGCGTATTTTTCCTGTTCGCCAAAAAGCCGCAATTCTCGCCATCCTACCGGCAGGCGCCCCTAGAACCCGACCAAGACCAGCAGGGACTCTGACACCGTCACCAGTACCTCACTGCACTCAGTGTTTTTCGACGAAGGTGCCTAAGCTCCTCAAACGTGGTTTGAAATTACCGGAATGCCTCAGGACTGGGTTGTGGGTTCAGGCGCCGGAGGTTGTTCCAGCAATTCCAGCCAGTTACCGTCGGGGTCTTGCATGTAGCAACCTTTCTGAGCCATCGGGTAAACGGCATTGAGCCTTGTGACCGGTGGACTCACAAACCTTACCCCTTTACCAAAGAGCTCTTTATAGAATGCGTCCAAGTTGTCTACGATTATTCCCAGATGCGTCGCACCAATGTTTTTGCGGTCCGGAAGCGGCACTGCGTTGCCACGTGGATTCAAATATTCTATTAACTCCACCGCATGTTTCGAATCCCCGAGGCCCAAGTAAATGATGTGCAACTTGGCGTCCGGGTACCCGACCAACTCAGAAATGAATTCGCCCTCGAGAATCTGGTCGCGTTCTATCTCGAGCCCTAGCTGGTCGCGGTAGAAGACTAAAGAACGCTCCATGTCACTAACTACGAATCCGGTGTGGTTCATCCATTCGACATTCATATATGAGGCTCCATATTCTGGGAATGAATCAGGCGACAGGTTGGGCTAAAACGCCAGGAGCTACCCTCCGAGGCAGCCATTTGCCATCGCTAGAGGACCCCAAGAGTTTGCCGTCTTCTACGATGACCTTCCCGCGTAGCATGGTCAGCACTGGGTAACCACTGCATTCGAACCCCTCCCAAATCGAATAATCAGAATCGGCGTGCAGATCGGCCAAAGTCAACTTCTTTTTGATGTCAGGGTCGAATACGACGATGTCGGCATCGCTACCCGCAGCGATGGCTCCCTTCTGAGGATACATACCCAGTATCTTAGCCGCGTTGGAAGAGGTGATGTCAGCAAACCGGCTCAGGGAGATACGGCCGCTGGAGACCAACTTGGTGAAAGTCACCGGCATGCGAGTCTCAATGCCGTTGTGGCCGCCACAGACGGTCTTAATGGTGTCGCCGGCCAGTTTGACCTCTTTATAGGTGGTCCATTCGTCTGTAGCTGTGGTGCACATAGGGCCGTCAACCAAGCCTTGCTGCAGAGCGTCCCGATCATCAGAGTATTTGATAGCCGGGTAAGTATGAATCGCCAGGCCGTCTGGTTTTTTATAGTCCTCGCAAGTGAACTCCAGGTAGTTGTGAAGGGCCTCGCCGTAGACCGGGAGCTGCTTGGCGCGGGCCTCGGCTACGGCCAGCACTCCCTCTTTGGCGGTCGTATGGACGAAGTAGATGCCGGTTTCCGTAATCTCTGCCAGGCGAATCACCTTCCGAAATGCGATGTCCTCGGAGAGATTGTTATGCACCAGATGGAGGTTACTGCCGTGGTCGTTACCCTCCCGAACCAACTTATCTTCCATGTAGTTGACGATGTCGTCTTCTTCAGCATGGACGGCCATGATGCCGCCGTGCTTGGCGACCTCCTGGAAGACGGCCCAGAGATGCCCAGTAGGTATCTTGGCGAAAAAGGTGGTGAACACCTTGAAACTAGCCATGCCAGACTGGATAGCCTCCCCGATCTCTCCGAGAGTCTGGGGTGAAACCGCCCCCGCAAGGATGTAATGAAAAGTGAAATCAATGTAGGAATGTCCCGTGAATGTTTGCCGGCGTTTCTCGATCTGGGCCATGATGGGATCGGCGGGCGGCACTGCGCCTGGAGTCAGGGGGAGATTACCGGCAAAGTCTACGTAGGTAGTGACGCCGCCGAAAGCCGCGGCCCGGCTTGCGGATTCAGGGGGTTGTGTGAACACTTCGCTCTTGCCTCCGGCCCAGTAGTCAGGCACCGGAACGTTGATATGGGTGTGAGGTTCGATGCCCCCGGGAAGGACGATCTTACCGGTAGCGTCTATGACCCTGGCTCCTTGGGAATCAAGCATGCCGGGAGCGGATACGGCGACGATTTTCTCGCCTTCGACACCCACATCCATCACTGAGGCACCTTCCGGCACGACCACCGTTCCTCCCTTTATGATTACGTTCATGATCTGCCCTCCCATCAGTTAGTCTAAACGGCATTCTCGCTGGCCCAGAATCCCTAACTGGGCCTCAGTCCTGGAACGCGGGTGAGCGGCGCATTATAAGGCCGACCACGGATGCGGACAACACTGCCGCAACTAGATACAACAACCCCACCGCCGGATAACCGCCCAGTGACAGCATAAGCCCTCCCGCCGAGGCACCCACAAAACTACCGAATTGATTGCTCGTAGACAGCATTCCGCCTGCGGTACCTCTAGATTGGCCCGCCAGGTGCATTATAAGTGTCAGCTGGACCGGCATTGAAACCGACACCAATACCGATGCTACGCAGGCCATCGCGACGACTATCCAGGCAGACACATCTAAAACAAAGAGGAGTCCCGTCACGGCCCCACCGGCCAAACTGATGACGGCCAACCACTCCAATCGGCGAGCCCGCCCGGCGATGAACCCCCCAGCAAAGCTACCGATCACCGCTCCCACGCCCAACAGGGCAAGCCCTGGAGCTGTCCCTGCCTCGTCCCAACCGTAACTCTCGATCATGTAAGCAGCGAAATATGTCATCAGCCCGAACAGCGCCATCTGCTGAGAGGCATTAGCTATGAGCACGTACCACGGCGCTGACTGGCGGCCTAAGACCTTGAAACGGTTTAGGAGGTCTATGCTCTGGCCCAGGCGCCGCTGGCCCGAAGGTAGACACAAGTACAGTGGCGCCCAAAGGGCCAGCGACAGACC
>CAJWGH010000192.1 GCA_913031095.1 uncultured Chloroflexota bacterium
AGAAGTTCCTGAATCACCTTCTGGTTATGCTCCCCCAGGAGAGGTGCGGCCCGGGGGATACCCGGTTGACCCCCGTCCACTGCCCAAGGGAACGCTCCCAGAGGACGGGGGCCGACCTCAGGGTGATCTGGTGATTGTACGAACCCTCTTGCAACCATGTGTGGGTCAACCAACACCTGGGCCGAGTCCAATACTGGCCCGGCCGGCACTCCAGCCTTTTGGAGGCGGCATACAACTTCGTGCACGTGGAGCTCTGCTGTCCAATCCTGGATCAGAGGCTCCAAATCATCTTGGTGAGACAAACGGGCTTCGGGGTTGGCGAACCGGGCGTCCGAAGCCCATCTCGGATTCCCCGAAACTTGGGCCAGGGCTTTAAACTGAGCATCATTTTCCACCGAAATCGCCACCCAGTTTTCATCGCCTAGGCAACGGAACACGTTATGGGGCGCCTTGCCCTTGTGGCGGTTGCCCACCCGCTCCGGCTCCGTACCGTCCAGCGTGTATTCGATCACCGCCTCAGGTATCAGAGTGCCCAATGCTTCAGTCATGGCCACCTCAATATGCTGCCCTTGTCCGGTGTTGATCCGGTGATAAATAGCTTCCAGCAAAGAGAGTATGCAATAGCAGCCACTAAATGCATCAGGGAATAATCCACCCATGATCCGGGGATGGGAGCCTTTATGCCCGGTCACTGACGCCAAACCACTAAACAGGTTTATGACGCTGTGAAAACCAACCAGATCTTTCATGGGCCCGGTGCGTCCGAAAGCCCCCAATGACAAGTAGATAACGTCTGGCCTTAGACGTTTCACGTCTTCATAGCCCAGGCCCATGCGTTGCATGGTGCCACTGGAGTAATTCTCAACGACAATATCGCTCACCGAGATGATCCGCCTGGCCAGTGCCACGCCTTCCGGGTCTCGGAGATTCAGCGTGCAGCTCATCTTGCTGGAGTTGACCATATTGAAGCCACCGCTACGGTTGACTCCAGGTTCGTTCGCGGCGAATGGCGGCCAAATGCGAGTGGTAAGGCGTTCTTGAGTCTCGATCAAAATCACTTCAGCGCCTAGCCAGGCCAACATCTGGGCAGTATACGGGACGGCAATAATCTGCCCGAAGTCGGCTATCCGGATTCCTTCCAGTGGCAGCACGGTCATACGGCAATCCGCTCCAACTGTTCAGCTGAATACCCCAACCATTCCTCCAAGACCTTTGAGGTATGTTCGCCTAGTTTAGGGGCCGACCTAAATAGCTGCCAGGGCGTGCGTTCCATGCGAACCGGATAGCCAGGGAGATTGAACTTCTCTCCACCCGGGCCTTCCATATCTCTCAAGAATCCGCGTTCAATCACGTGAGGCGAGTCCACCATCTGTCCCACGGTATAAGCAGGGAAGCAGGGAATCCCTCGATCCTGGGCTAGCTGCGCGATCTCTGCGCCGGTGTGGGCCATCGTCCATTCCAGAAGCAGTGGTTCCAATGCATCCCAGTTTCGAGCACGCTCCACTCCCGATGAAAACACTTCTAGTTGCGCCCAGTCCGGGTTGTCAGCCAGGTCCATCAGGTTCCGCCAGTGGGCTTCCATCACCGCCATAACCACCACATAGCCGTCCTTGCAAGGCAGGTAGGCATTCGGCATAACCCCAAATATCTCTGGTCGTCGGGCCTTAGCTTCGTGATATGAGGCATGGGCCAGTTCAAAAGGCATGACCGCCGCAACTGTTTCCTGGATACTGAGATCGATCTCACATCCGACACCCTGAATCTTCCGAGACAGCAATGCCGCAACACTGGCGACTGCACCTTGGACACCTGCCAGATAGCCTGCCATGTCGGTGTTGGAACGGAGCGGCGGCTCCAGGTCAGGATCTCCCACCATGTCCGGTATGCCAGGAGTGGCGTAGGCCATGCCCCCGGCGCTGATGGCGATCAGATCATCACCCAGATAGGAACTGTTGGGGCCGGTAAGCCCAAAGGGAGTGATGCTCGTAACTATCAATCCTTGATTGGTCTCGGCAAGTTTCTCTCGGCGCAGACCCAGCCGCTCTATCTTTGAACTGTTCTCGCCTACTACCAGGAAATCTGCAGCGGCCACCAAGTCCAAAAATACCGCCCGTCCTCCTGGCGCCTCTATGTCTAGGGACACTCCTCGCTTGTTTGAATTAAGGTAAAGGAACATTCCACTCCACTCCGGGTCGGGGGATCCACCGGGGTAAGGGCCGCTCCGGCGGTAGCGATCACCATCCGGAGGCTCAACCTTCACTACATCAGCACCGGCATCGCCCATTAAACGGGCGCAGAATGAGCCTGCCACTTGGTCGCTAAGCTCTACCACTTTAAGCCCGGAGAGAGCACCTTGCTGGAGCATCCTGCTAGTTACCCGGCTGCAATTGGAACCGGACCATAGCGTTGGCCGCATCCACCACTTTTTCGCCCCGTTGGTTCTCGATCCAGAGGTCGCATTCCACCATTCCCCCCTCGTAAGTAGATTCGACTCCTGTGACTACACCGTGGCAAGTCAGTGAATCGCCAGGGTAAGCCATGACCCGGTTGCGGAAAGCAAGCTTTCGGAGGAAGGCTCCAACGCCGGCCCAGTCTTGCACGTGCTGTGTCAAGAACCCGCCCATCATCTGACCATCCACGAATGGCGCTTCGAACCCAGCTTCTCTGGCATAGTCAGCATCGTAATGTAGGCGAATGAAATCCCAGGTAGCTGCGCCGTAGGCCATCATACGGGCCATTCCAATCTCTTTGACCAAAGGCGTAATCTCGTCGCCGATCTGGATATCCTCGAACCTCCTGGTTTGAGTAACCATGCTAGGCCTCCGGCCTATAGAACATGGTCTCGGTATTGCGGGCTAGCAACTCTTCAGACTGGTTATAGAAAGTGGTCTCGATTACCTGGAAAACCAGGGAGCCCGTCCGCCCTGTCTTCTCGTAGACATCCTTGACCGCCCAATGAGCAGTAATAACGTCATCGGGATGTATGGTCTGGAAGAACTCATACTCGTTGCCGGCCCGCAGGCCCTCTAGTTCACGGATGGGTCCGCGTCCCAGGAGGTCACCCCGTTCGTCCATATCGCTGTCCACATACTGCCAGGTGTCGCAGATGAGCGTTGGCGGGGCCATCACGTCTCGGAGACCGTTGGCTTGGGCGAACTCACGGTCCGAGTAAAGCGGGTTGAAGTCTCCGATCGCCAATGCGTACTGCCGCAATGAGGACCGCCCTATCTCGTCCGGGGATCGCAGTACTATCTCTTGCCCTACAGTCGCCTTTAATCTTTCGAGTAAACTAGCCACGTATGAACCTCGTCATTCGCCCTTGAAGTGGGGGGTTCGTTTCTCCCGGAACGACGCCAACGACTCTATATGATCCTGACTGGTTAGGGTC
>CAJWGH010000193.1 GCA_913031095.1 uncultured Chloroflexota bacterium
ACTCACCTATGCAGACTGGGAATGGGTCCGGGGAGTGGTGCTGGACGGGGCTTTTCACGTCGCACATGCAGCCGTGCCCAATATGGTCAAGAACGGATACGGAAGGATAGTGTTCTTCACCGGTGACGGCGCATTCACGGGAACGGCCACTCGATCCCACGTCTCAGCGGCCAAAATGGGAGTCATCGGGCTGGCCAGAGGATTAGCGTCTGAGTTCGCCCCCAAGAACATCCGGGTAAACGTTATCTCTCCGGGCCGCATCGACACCAGCCGTGACATGGCCTGGTATCCCCAAGGCGGTATGACTGACACCTCTGATATCCCCGTTGGGCGGCTTGGTTCTGTGGATGACATCGCCGCTGCCACCATGTTCTTAATCAACGACGACTGTGGCTTCATGAGCGGCCAAACGCTCCACGTGAACGGTGGCACCGAGTATTTCTAAGCGTTAGCTCCGGAAGCGGAACTCTTTGAGGTCGCTTGGGATGATAAGCGTGGCCTCGGTCTGGTCTTGGATCTCCTCGGGACTCCAGCCTGGGGCATGCTCAATCAGCTTGAAGCCTTCGGGCGTGATTTCAAAGAGTCCCAGGTCCGTCACCAGCATCTTGACCACACCAGGTGCGGTGATGGGCAGTGTACACTTCTTCAGCAATTTGTGACCGCCGTCGCGCGTCGTGTGCTCCATAGCTATGAACACTCGCTTAGCGCCTGCAGCCAGGTCCATTGCGCCGCCGATTCCCCCTCCCTTGCGACTGGGGATGCGCCAGTTGGCGAAGTCTCCATTTTCAGCAACCTCGTAGGCACCCATCACAGTGACGTCGATCATGCCACCCCGAATCATCATGAACGAATCCGCATGGTGCACACAAGCCATTCCAGGTTCGGGTGTGACCTTCTGACCGCCGGCGTTAACCAGATGACGGTCTTCTTCGCCTTCATTGGCCAATGGTCCGTAACCAATCACGCCGTTCTCCGAATGATTAATAATCTCTCTACTGGAATCGGTGTAATTGGAACAGAGTGTGGGCATACCTACGCCTAGATTGACGATCCAGCCGTCTTGAAATTCCATGGCTAGCCGGTCGCACATCGCCTGTCGTTCCAGTTTTATTTTCTCAGCCATTCTTATCTCCACGTTAGAGCTGTCAGATGTCCGCCGACTCCTGAGTGTTTTCTAAATCCAGATTCCGTCGGCGGGAATCTTCACCAACCGGTCAACGTATATCCCCACCACATGGATGGCATCTGGATCAAGTTCGCCAGCTTCGACAATCTCTTCTTCGACCTCGACTATTGTCGTCTTGGCGGCCATGGCCATCAGGGGATTGAAGTTACGTTGGGACAGCCGGAAGATCAGATTGCCGGCAGTGTCAGCTTTCCAGGCGCGAATCAGCCCGTAGTCGCCGGGCAGAGGGTTTTCTAAGACATGCATCCTACCGTTAATCTCACGATGTTCTTTGCCTTCAGCCAGTTCGGTCCCCACCGAAGTAGGAGTGAAGAACCCACCGATCCCGGCCGCTGCACTGCGGAGCCGTTCTGCCAAGGTACCCTGGGGCACCAACTCGGCGTCGATCTCGTCGTTGTTGTACATCCGGGTGAAAGGCGTAACTTGCGACGGGTGTGTAGCGGCAGTGAATGCACAGATCATTTTCTTCATCTGGCCAGCTTCCACCAAAGTCCCGATGTCTACGTGCTCGTCAACGGTCCCAGCGTTATTTGATACGCCGGTGAGATTTTTGGCCCCCTGGCGGTTTAACGCAGCCAAAAGGTTCCTGGGCACACCAACGCCGCTGAACCCTGGACTGAGTATCGTGACGCCGTCGGGAATGTCGGCCACTGCGGCGTCCATAGTTTCGTAAATCTTATTCTTCATGAATAACCTTAAGTTTTCGGGGTTGGTATCGCCCCTAGGCTGGTCGTTTTAAATACTACCGCAGACTGATGCGGCGCGCCATAGGAAGGTGTTTTTGGTATCTTGTTCATTCTCAGGGTCAACCGGGATTGAATATTTCAGGATTTGATGTATCTTAAACGTCAAGAAAAATAAGCGTGGAGGTACATCATGGTAGCCTCAGAACATCGAACGTTTGTATATGTCGGCCTTGGCGGTGAGGGCGATTACATAGGCGAAGGAGGCATCGTCCGCCGTGCCGACGGCGAAGAGGATTGGACCGACATCTCCAAAGGGCTTCCTGATAACCCTCAGGTGCGCGCCTTAGCCATCCGGCCCGACGACCCAAAGATAGTCTTTGCTGGCACTGACAAGGGTGTCTTCCGCTCTAAAGACCGCGGCGAGACTTGGGAAGCCCTCAACGACGCCGAGGCCGGAAGAGAGGTGTGGTCACTGGCCATACACCCTGACAACCCAAACGTAATCTTAGCCGGATATGACCCCTGCTCCATCTCCCGCTCTCGAGACGGAGGCGACACCTGGAATATGATGGACACCAGTGCGGTGGTCTACCCCCACATCACAACCTACATGGCACCCACCGGTAAAAGGGTCATCGGTATGTCTTTCGACCCATCCAACACCCAGGACATCTACGCTGCGGTCGAAGTTGGCGGCCTCCTGGCCAGCCGTGACGGCGGCGATACTTGGGTTTCGGTGATCGACGGCCCATATATCAAGAACAACACTTTAGACCTGCATCAGGTAGAGGTCAGCGCTGCCGCACCAGGCACGGTCCACATCGCCACCCAGACGGCAATGTTCCGTAGCCGGGACAAGGGAGCCCACTGGGAACACGTGCAGGTGGAAGAGATGTTCCCAGGTGGTTCGTACTGCCGTGACTTGTTGGTTGCCCCCGATGACCCCAAGACCATTTACCTAGCTGCAGGGGCTGGCGGCGGGGCTGCTCCTCCGGATACCGTTCAGGAAGGAGCCCTCTTCCGAAGCCGCGACGTTGGCGAGACCTGGGACCGGTTGGACCTCGGGGAGACGGTTCCCGGCCGGATGATGGCGATCTCCATCGACCAATCTGCACCCGACCACATCTACTGCGCAGCCTATAGTGGGGAGGTCTACAGCAGCACCGACGGCGGCAGTAATTGGTCCAAGAGCGTCTTGCCGGGCGAGATTTCCCGGTCCCTGCATGTTTACCCGATGGTCTGCGGATAGGGAATCGGACGTGTGCAAGGTTTAAATCACCTGCCTGGGGGCGAGGCGAACAACGAAACCCGTTCCACAGGCAGGTCGTAGACACAGGAGACTGGATTGACAAGTTTCTCGATTGACCGGGCGACTTACAGCGTTGGCGAGAGCGCCCTTGACGCGATGGTTCTGGAGAAGTCGGCATTCCCTGAGTCGTTCCAAGGCCACCAGATAATCCGCGAAGGAACGCTGGACAACGACACTCTGGC
>CAJWGH010000194.1 GCA_913031095.1 uncultured Chloroflexota bacterium
AAGAAAGGTAGATAGCTGAGGGAGAGCCGAGTCCCCCTGCTCCGATTATCAGAGATTTTGCGCCCATCAGGGCACGCTGACCCTTACTACCTACATCACCCATGATGATGTGGCGGCTATATCGCTTTACTTGCTCCGGGGTGAGCGTTAGGGGCTGTTCGGCCATGGGTTGGACCCTCCTTATATTCCCGTTCCTACGGGCTAGTTCCTTTAGATACGCCTTGGGCTTTATGGGTTTCTTGGCTGTTATTTTTACAATAAAAAAACCTGCGCTTACCCAAATGGGCTCCTTAAACAGGGTGGGCGCAGGCTTCAGGTGTGCAGAAGTTGTTGCCCGCCCTTATGTGGGCGGACACGTACAAGCGCAAGTTAATCGAAAGTTGCCTTTAAGATTCAAATCGGGTACTAGCATTAGCGTTTCGAGTCTATATCTGGCATAGGTGCTTGTCAAGCTGAAGTGAGCGTGAATAGGCTTGTCGAAAGCGCGGCGATCAGGCGTGTCTGGCGACTAGGCGGTTTGTCCCGCTAAGCTGGTTTGGCGTTCGGCCAGATCCGCAACGGTTATATTGCTGAGCACCTCACGGACAGAGGCTTCAACGGTTTTCCAGACTTCTTGTTGAGCGCAGGTGTCAGACAGAGCGCAGTCGTGGGGGTTGATAAGGCAGTCGAGAGGGGAGTTGCTGCTGTCTAGACGGTCCATGACCATGTTGAGGTCGATGTCTTTAGGGTCCATGGCCAGGGCGTGCCCACCCTGAGGCCCTCTTCGGCTTTGAACGAAACCGAACTTGTTGAGAGAGGTCATCAACTGGTCCAGGTAGGCTTCTGGTATGCCCTGCTGCCGGGCGATGACCGCCGTTTGGATATGGCCATCCCCATAATGAAGCGCCAACTCCACAAGAGCCCGCACACCATAGTCAACTTTCATGGGGATTTTCATCAGAACATTCCTCCCATAGGAAGAGTCGTTCCCAATCTGGAAAGACGGACTAAATTATACACCAGGCTAACCCTGGATCCAATATTGTCGATTAGACCGGCCAAAAATTTATGCTCTTCGGCGGGCATTGTTCAGGTTCGCGGCTGCATGACCATGTAGGTGCCGAGCCCTTGGGCTATGAGCTTGCCGTTTTCGTCTTTAACCTCCATCTCCCCCACCATTAATCGGCGCCCGGGACTGATGATATTCGCTGTGCCGGTTAGGTACCCTTTTTCGGCAGCCGAAAGGAAATTGACCTTAAGCTCGATGGTCGTTGTGGCCTCACCAGGTTTCAATAATGGCTTTATGGCGCGAAACATCGCGTAATCTGCCAGGGCGACCACGATGCCACCCTGGACTCGTCCGGCCTGTTGTAGGTGTTTAGGGTTTATGGGCATCACTACGGTGCTGGTGCCGTCTTCTGGGTCAGTTACTCTCATGTCCAGCAGTTCGGCGAACGGAGACTCGTGCTGGTATCCGTCGTAATTCGGTGTTGGATCGGTGGCCAATCGGGCTCCTTGTTTCGCGCCTCGGGGATAGGTAACCTTGCCATGCCAAACCAGTATACTCCGGCGTCCAGCCTTTCGCCCGCCGGTTGATCAACGCTGGTGCGTGGCCTGGATGGCAAGTCTATAATGTGTCGTTAGATCGATCGGATGCGGCTTCAGACAACCCTCACGTGATACAGGAACAGGCCCTCACAAAATGATTAAAGGTGTACTGATCGGGTTTGTGATCATAATAATCTTGGCGGTTATTCCTATAGTCCATATCGCTGGGATTCCCTTCGGCCCTTTTATCGGGGGCTACTATGGGATATCGTCCGTCAGGGACAGCACAGCCACTCCGGGCCGGAAGGCCTTGATATTTGGCATATGGACAGGCTTGCTGATGGGCGTTGCATTGGTCATCTCCGCAATCATCGCCACCGCTGTCAGCGGAGTGATGCCGCTGTTGATTTGGGGCGGTGTTTGGGTGTTCACCTTCTACTATGCGAGCATGTCCGGCCTGGGAGCTTGGTACGCCGAGCTCAAGCGCAAGGGCTGACCGGTCCTGAATAAGAAATGGTTGCTGCCCGCCTTGCTCACGGTCGGCATTTTCGTGGCTATGGCCGGATACGGCGACTTTGAGGATACCGTCGATGAGATTGGCGACCTGCCTGTCCGATATATCTTCGCCGGTCTGAGCTTAGCATTGGCCAATTATTTGCTCCGCTACCTACGCTGGTCCTACTACCTGAGCGTTCTGAAGATCCACGTGGCAGCGAGACTGAGTATGCTTGTGTTTCTCTCAGGTCTCGCTATGTCTGTAACACCGGGCAAAGCGGGGGAGTTGGTAAAATGTTACCTGCTGAATAGCCGGACGGGAGTGCCTGTTGCCCGGTCGGCTCCAGTAGTGGTGATGGAACGAGTGACAGACGTTATCTCCGTCATCGTCTTGGGATTGACAGGTTTTGCATTGTTGCCGGTACCGGTTGTCGCCGTGTTGTCGGTAGCTTTAGCACTGCTTGTAGCCGCACTGATGTTCGCGGTATCACGGCACGCTTTGATACTGACCAGACTGCCGGTCTTGTCTCGTTGGAACGAGTTGCTCCAAGACTCTCAAGAAGGATTTAATGAGTTGGCGACGGCCAGGGTAATGCTTACCGGTGTAGGGATTGGCGTTGTGGCGTGGTCCGCGGAAGGTCTGGCGTTGTGGGTAATCCTCAAAGGCGTTGGAGCCGATATTGTGCTAGTCCAGTGCTTGCCTATCTATGCTGCCGCGACTCTGGTAGGCGCCGTCACGGCCCTTCCCGGTGGGCTGGTTGGTACCGAGGGCAGCATGTTGGCTCTCCTACAACAGAGTGGCGCGGCCAAGTCGGCCGCCTCAGCCAGCACAGTTTTGGTCAGGCTCGTCACTCTCTGGTTCGCAGTTGCTCTAGGTTTGCTGGCTCTTCTAGCGCTGCGCCGGATTAGTATCAACACTACCGCGGCCCCCGAGGAGCACTGAATATTTTGTGCAGTACGAATGACGTCAAAACCAGGACGAGTAAGGCATTGGTCCCGTGCATCTACTGAAAGCCCTGCGTCCGATGCAGTGGGTGAAGAACGGCCTGGTCTTCCTGCCTTTCGTCTTCGCAGTGGACATCGCTTGGAGCACAGACGACCTAGAACCAGTGCCTGAACTACTCTTCAAGCTGGTCCTTGTTACGTTGGCCTTTTGCGCCCTCTCTAGTGCTATCTATCTCCTGAACGATATGATGGACCGTTCCGGGGACCGGCTGCACCCGGTGAAGCGCAACAGGCCGATAGCTTCTGGGAAGGTCAGCGTACCGGTGGCCGTAGCGGCCATTGTTGTGCTGGCTGTGGCCGGGCTGGTGGTGATGATATTGGTTGAGCCA
>CAJWGH010000195.1 GCA_913031095.1 uncultured Chloroflexota bacterium
CCGTACATTATAAGGTGCTCCATGCCCAGGCGTCCGTGGAGGTACTCTAATTTCTCCAGCACCGTATCGGGAGTTCCGCAGACGATGTGGTAATTCTCTTTCAGTTCCTCAAAGCTCTGGTTGCCGAGAGGCACTGAGTTCCGACGCGCCGCCACCGCAGATGCCGCGGTTGAGCGGTATCCCACAGGATTCATGTACTCTCTGGGGCCTCGCGTCGTCGGACCCATGCGCCAGAGGAAATGCTTGGCCTGTTCATCGGCCTTCTCCTGGGTTTCCGCCACGTAGCAGCACAGCAGATAGCCGAAATTCTCTTTGGTCGGCGTATGACCACTAGCCACCGACGCCTCCCGATACATATCGAACAACTCAAGAGTTACGTCCAGCGCCGTCAGAAACGCCACGTAGGTGTAGCCATGAATACCTGCCCACTCGGCGGTCTCAGGGCTTGAGGTACCCGGTACCCAGATGGGGGGATGTGGTTTTTGCACCGGCACCATCCATGGGTTCACCACCCGGTAGTTGTAATGCTTCCCCTCCCATCGGAAGGGCCCTGGAGTGGACCAGGTCTTGATCAACAGATCGTGGCATTCCTCGAACCGCTCCCGGTTCTCTATGGGGTTGATGTTGGTAGATACGGTCTCAACGCCAGTGCCTCTGACCATGCCAGAAATGACCCTCCCGCCGGAGATAACGTCAATCATAGCGATCTCTTCGGCTAGCCGCACCGGGTTCTCGTGTATGGGCAAAATGTTGCCCAGTAGCAGTATCTTGGCCTGCTGGGTTATCCTGGCCAACACCGATGCAGTTAGGTTACACGACGCATTCATACAAGACGGCGTATTGTGGTGCTCATTGACCATAATGCCGTGATAGCCCAACTCGTCCACATATTGGCACTCATCGAAGTACCGCTTAAACAGGTCGCTGGCCGTGTTGGGATCGAACATGTCGTTAGGGAAAGTAAGCCGAAGTGAAGGGTACTTTTCCGCTTCCTCATCGGGATACTCGTGGTACGGGAATTCGCTGAAGTAGTAGACCTTCATATGGATTGCGTTGTTCTCCTGGTATTTATTAGGCGGTCAAACTGCTAAGGGCAGGGTCTCGTCCAGAACAGTTTCCTCAGACTCCTTGTCTAATGGGAGTCCTAGCGCATATGCCGATACGACCAGAGTCTTTCGGCTTCGACGATGTAATAGGAGAACCTCAGGCTGCGTTGGTCGCGATTCCCCGGCGGCCGTTAACTATCTAGCTCAACTTCTGATATAGCACTCGGATACCATTGACCAGGTTGCCCACCGTAACTACATCGAGCTTCAGAGATTCTTTAACCAGGGTCTCTTCGGGGTGCGCAGGAACCCGATCCCTAGCACTCGAACCATGATTCTGCCTGTTAGCATGTTGCCCGGTAACATAACACTGACATTGGGTACCTCGCTGTCGAAAGCCGCAAGCTGCCGAAATGCCTAATCCTCCAAAGTCGTGATATCCCCTGGATCAAGGCCCAGCTCGTTGGCCTTCAGCAGGCGCCGCATGATCTTGCCTGAGCGGGTCTTGGGAAGAGTAGCCATAAAGTCCAGTTCGGCCGGAACGGCAATGGGGCCCAATTCCTCCCGGACGTGCAACTTCAGGGCGTTCACCATATCTTCAGACGGCTCTTGGCCCATACGCAGAGTTACGAAGGCTTTGATAATCTCTCCTCGCAGTTCGTCAGGCTTACCGATTACCGCTGCCTCCGCCACCGCGGCGTGTGAGACCAGGGCACTCTCAACCTCAGCTGAGCCGATGCGGTGGCCGGCCACGTTAAGTACGTCGTCGGCCCGCCCCACAACCATGTAATAACCATCGGCGTCCCGCAAAGCGACATCGCCAGTCAGATATACGCCAGGGATCGTGTTCCAGTCTTTGGCTTGGCGGTCCGGGTCTCCGAACACGGTGCGGTAGAAATGGGGGAATGGCTTCTTGATAACTAGAAGACCGCCCTTGTCGGGCTCGGTGATGGGTTGACCTTCGCGGTCTACTATATCTAGCTCGGCTCCAGGCAGAGGGCGGCCTACGCGGCCAGGTTTGACCGGCAGAGTAGCAGGAGTGCCCAAACAAGGGCCGCCGGTCTCGGTCTGCCACCAGTTGTCCACGATATGGCCCCATTCGCCGTTGCCGCAGATGAACTCGTAAGTCCATTTCAGAGCCTCGGGATTCAGGGGCTCTCCAGCGCAAGTCAAGAACCGCAGGGACTTCAGGTCGTACTTCAAGGCGTATTCTTCACCATAGCGCATGAGCATGCGCAGGAGCGTGGGCGCGGTGAACATCACGTTCACGCCATATTTCTCAATAATCTCGTAGAAGACTCCCGGATTAGGGTGATCGATAGCCCCCTCACGGAAGACCGTGGTGGCTCCGGAGACCAACGGCGCGTACACGATGTAACTGTGTCCCACTACCCAACCAATATCCGACGTGCACCAGAAGACGTCGTCATCTTTGACGTCCCAGAAGGTCTTAAAATGGTAGTAGGTCCCCACCATGTAGCCTCCATGGACATGTTGAACTCCCTTAGGGGTGCCGGTAGTGCCGCTGGTATAGAGGATGTACAGTGGATCCTCGGAATCCATCTCCTCCGGCGGGCAGATGATGCTGGAATCAGCCACCAGCTGGTCGAAGTCGATATCTTTGGGCCCTGGAGATTCTGGAGTCCCTTTCCGGCTCCAGACGACGACGTGTTCCACTAAGTCCATGTCTGCCACGGTCTCGTCGCAGATACCTTTCAGATCAACTTCGTTACCCCGGCGATAGCCGACATCAGCGGTAATAACTACCTTGGCTTGGGCGTCTTGAATCCTGCCCCGCAGCGATCCCACGCTGAACCCGGCGTAGACCACACTGTGCACTGCGCCGATACGGGCACATGCCAGCATCGCGATAGCACCTTCTGGGGAGAGCGGCATGTATATGACTACCCGGTCGCCCTTCTCCACGCCCAAGGATTTCAGACCGTTGGCGAGCCGGTTGACCAGTTGGGCCAGCCGTCCGTAGGTGAAGACCCGTTCCGAACCGTCCTCGCCCAAGAAGATAAAAGCTGCTTTGTTTTTGTTGCCGTTGGTCAAATGGCGATCAAGAGCGTTATGAGTGATGTTGCATTTGGCCCCCAGGAACCACTGGAAGGTCGGGTAGTCCCACTGGAATACCTTGTCCCACGGCTTGAACCATTCCAGCTCCTTGGCTACATCCTCCCAGAATCCCTCCGTGGATTCCACGGACTCCTTGTAGGCAGCTTCGTGGTCCTGCAGGTAGGCCTGCCGCACCAAGGCTGGAGGCGGGAGTATCTGGCTTGTCTCCTGAAGTAGGTGGTCGAT
>CAJWGH010000196.1 GCA_913031095.1 uncultured Chloroflexota bacterium
TGGCTTCAGCGCCATCGTTGATTCTGTGGTCGAATGACAGACACAGGTTCATCATGGACCGGATGGCGATTGCGTCGTCAATCACTACAGCCCGTTTCTGGATGGTCTCAGTAGTCAGTATGCCGGCCTGAGGATAATTGATGATTGGGCCGGAGACATAGGAGCCTAGGGCCCCTGTGTTGTTCAGGGTGAATGTGCCGCCTTGAACATCGTCTAAGGTCAGGCTCTTGGTGCGCGCCCGTTCCGCCAAATCGTTGGCCCCGGCGGCCAGTCCGGCGATGCTGAACTGGTCGGCGTTGTGGAGCACTGGTACGATCAACCCTTCCGGCGCCGCCACGGCTAACCCCAGGTTGACTCGGTTCTTGAGGATAATCTTATCACCGCCCCAGGTGGCGTTCATGGTCGAAAATTCCCTGAGAGCTTCCACTACCGCTTTGATTACGAAGGGTAGGTAGGTAAGCGAGCCACCTTGTTTCTGTTCGAACTCTGCACGGACGGAGGTGCGTAAGGCGACTAGGCCAGAGACGTCTACCTCCACCGTACTCCAGGCGTGGGGTATTTCTGTCACACTTCGGACCATGGCCTCGGCGATCATTCGCCGGACAGGAGATAGTGGTACGTTGGTCTCTAGGCCGTCGACCGAGGTCTCACCTGCCGGTTGGCCGACGGGTGCGAGTGAGGCGGCCGGAGGGTGCGCCGGACCCGTCTCCAAATACTGAAGTATGTTGTCCCTGGTGATCCGTCCGCCTAACCCGGTTCCCTGGATTAATGATAGGTCTACAGAGTGCTCTTGGGCCAAACGCCGAACGGCAGGCGACAGGCGGGCCTGGTCAGATGAAATTATTGCCGTTGTAGTGGGTGGTTGTGTGGTCTGTGCTGGGGTCACAGGAGCGGGCCGCACTGGGTTCGCACTGGCTGTGGTCCCAGTTGGTTCTGCCAACTCCACCGCTGCTCCTCCGGTCGGACCCACCGGAGTGACGTCTCGCAGCAGATAGCCAGTGGTGCTGGGCGAGTCTGGGGTACCAGCAGGAGTTGTTTCTACCACTATGGCCGCTGTTTCCGGTTCGGACCCCTCCGGGCTGTCGGCTGTTGCAACCTCTGCTATAGCCGCGCCCATGGGCAGGGTTTCACCCTCTTCGGCTAGCAGTTTAACTATCGAGCCCTCCACTGGTGATGGGACTTCCATGGTCACTTTGTCGGTGACAATCTCAACCAATGGCTCGTAACGCTTCACCGTGTCTCCTGGTTGCTTGAGCCATTTGCCGATGGTGCCTTCGACAACTGATTCGCCGACGTGAGGCAGTTCTATAGTTATTGACATATCTTAATAGGCCGCCAGATTGCGAAGTCCTGCCGCGATCTTGTCCGCCGTGGGCATGTAAGCGTCTTCCAGGGTTTGGGCGAAAGGCATGGTTGGGACATCTGGTCCGCAGATCCTGACGACCGGTCCGTCTAGGTATTCAAAGGCCTGGTCGGCTGCCAGCGCGGCTATCTCGGCGCCCACTCCACCGGTGATGTTGTCCTCGTGCACTACCGCAAGCTTGCCCGTCTTCTTCACCGATTCGAGTACGGTCTCTGTGTCCAGAGGGGTCAACGTTCTCAGGTCGACTACTTCCACGTCAATGCCCTCACCCGCGAGTTCTTCGGCGGCTTCAAGACAGTAATGGAGGGTTAGTCCGTATGACACAACCGTGACATTGCTGCCGGCCCGTTTGACGTCGGCTTTGCCGATAGGCAGGGTGTACTCTCCTTCGGGAACTTCACCACGCACCAGCCGGTAGGTCTTCTTGTGCTCTAGAAACACCACGGGATTGTTGTCGCGGATCGCTGATTTCAGTAGGCCCTTGGCATCGTAAGGTGTGCTGGGGGCCACCACCTTCAAGCCAGGGGTGTGGAAAAAGTGGGTCTCAACATTCTGCGAGTGGAACAGCCCGCCCCTGATTCCGCCGCCATAAGGCATTCGGATTACCATGGGCACTTGCACCGCGCCGTTGGTGCCGTAGCATGTCCGGGCCGCTTCTCCGATCAGTTGGTTGACCGAGGGCCAGACGAAATCGGAGAATTGGACTTCCGGGATAGGACGCATGCCACGGAATGCTGCGCCCAAGGCGATGCCCATGATAGAGGCTTCCGCCAGAGGCGCGTCGATGATGCGTTCGTTGCCGAATTCTTCCGACAAGCCCTGGGTGGCCAAGAACACTCCGCCACGAACACCAACGTCTTCGCCCATGACAAATACCTTGGAATCGCGGGTCATCTCTTCTGTGATAGCTTCCCTGACAGCTTCGATTACGCTCTTAACGGCCAAAATACTTCCTTTACAATTAGGGAATGCGCCTAAGGGCTGTAGACCGAGTCATGTAGCACCGACTCGTCGGGTGGGTTTGATGCTTCTGCGATATCGGTAGCTTCGTCAGTTGCCTTGAGGGCTTCGGCAGCTATTTGGTCGATTTTCTTCTGTGTCAGTATCCCTTGGCTCAGAAGAGTCCGCCCAAATGTCACGACTGGGTCTCTCTCTCTTGCTCTCTCAACCTCGCCCTCAGGTCGGTAACGTCGGTCGTCGTCGTCGGTGGTGTGAGACATGAACCGGTCCACCATCATTTCCAATAAGACCGGTCCTTGATTCCGAGCATGGGTGATTGCTTCCCTGGTGGCTTCATAGCACGATATCAAGTCCATGCCGTCGACCGTGAATCCTGGGAAGCCGTAACCGGCGGCCCTGCTGGCCACTTCTTCTACCACCATCTGACTGCTTTGGGGCGTGGAGATGGCGTAGCGGTTATTCTCGCAGATGAAGATTACCGGCAGTTTGTGGATTGACGCGAAGTTCATGGCCTCATGGGTTTCTCCTTGGCTGCTTGCGCCGTCACCAAAGTAGACTAGTACTACCGTATTCTCGCCGGCCATTCGGCATCCGAGAGCATAGCCCACCGACTGGGTCAGCCCTGCTGCAACCACGTTGGATATCTGGATGATGTTGTGGGGCAGGTCTGCACCTTGGAGGGGAAACTGTCTGCCGCTGCTGTAGGGGTCGCCCGCTTTGCCCATGAAAGACATCATGGTCTGAACAGGAGTCAGCCCGGCGGCGACCTTCAGGGCCAGATCACGGTAGTAGGGAAACAGGAAGCAGTCACCGTCTTTCTCGGCAGCCAGCAGGCTTCCCAGTTCGGCTGCCTCGTGCCCCTGGCTGGATGCCGCGATGGGGACCTTTCCTTGGCGGTTCAAGGCCCAGATGCGTTCGTCTAGGGATCGGGCTTGAACCAGTCGGGTGTAATAGTCCACCAGGTCTGTTGATTTTAATCCTTTGGGGAAAGGAGATCTGGCAGGGGCTCCGTTG
>CAJWGH010000197.1 GCA_913031095.1 uncultured Chloroflexota bacterium
GCACCGGTTAGGTCTCTCACGAAGGCCCCAAGGTCTCGGTTGACCTGTTCGGAGTTCATGTGAAACCGCTTGTCAGCTCGGTTGGTGGTGATCCTGAATGAGTTGAAGCGGCGGCCTTCCAGCATCTTGGGCAGACTGGCTTTCAGGCCATCCAAGTCTTGGGGTAGTTCATAGGCTTTATAGAACTTGGCGACGCCAAACACCTCTTTTATGCGCGATTTAACCTCGGGCCAGCATTCCTCGTCAGACAGGGTCAGGCCTACCATTAATTGACCTTTCCAGACCTTGTCTACCCCGGACCCTTTGGTGGCGGCGCGAAGGTTATCGGTCAGCTTGCGCATAAACCAGGGCCGGTTCTTGCCCTTCAGCGCTAATTCATGGGTCTTCACGATGGCATGTGATTTAAGGTCTTGCATACCGGCCTATTGTACTCGATAAATCCAGAGATCCCCCAAATCTGACTTAGATCCGATTAGGAAACCCAAATCTCGGCTAACACATTTAAACGATTGCACGTCGCTACTATAAGCGGCCGAGTCAAACCCTAGAGAATGGCCAACGGCAACTCTAATACAAAATATTCCAGCTAAGTTCTCTTTGAGCATGCGGTTTGTCATCTGGGGAGTCGCCTTCGGCACTTCAGGGGTAGTTCTAGTTCTCGGAACCAGGGCGATAATGGATAACGCAAGCGCACCAGTGTTTGAAGGTCATGGGTTCGAAAGTCAGTTGGAGCGTTTTAGCCGTTGGCCGCGGAACAAGAGGTGAAGAAAGACCTAACAACCATTCCCTATTAGTTATGGCTTTGGCGGTGCTTTCTCTCATTCGAGGTACGGCCTACCTAGCATCACCGCCGATACGGGGCAGTATCTCGATGGCGCTTATACTGAACCAAGCTGAGTGGAGGCTGCCCTTTAAACTCTACCTGAGCAGTCCCAACTGAAAGTGACTAGCCGCGGCGGTGCGTCGAGCCGAGGGCTAAATCTCTACGAGAAAATCGCTTCCTTAATCGCCATGATATCTCGTCTAATCTGAGCGTTCTCTGTGACTTCTCCGTTAATCTTGCCGGCGCCGTGGATTACCGTAGAGTGGTCGCGTCCACCCAGCATCCGTCCCACTTGTGTGGGAGAAAGCCCCAGCTCGTAAATCAGCAGGTACATGGCCACCTGGCGAGCCAAGGACACTTTTTTAGTTCGGTTCTTGGCCATCAGATCACGCACCGAGAGGGCGTAGAACACGGCTACCTGCTCAAAAATTCGCTGCGGGTCTATAGAACGAACATCAGTTTCAGGGGCCATTTCGTTCAGAATCTGCAAAGCCGATTCAAGGGTGATGTTCACGTTCATCAACTGGGAGTAAGCCACCAAGCGGTTCAGGCTACCCTCCAGTTCCCGCACGTTTCGTTGCACGCGCTTGGCAATCAACTCGATGACGTTCTCTTCTATCTCAATCCGGAGTTGGTCGACCTTGTTGGCCAGGATTAACATGCGGGTTTCCAAGTCCGGAGACTTGATGTCGGTGATCAGACCACCCTCGAAGCGAGAACGCAGCCGGTCTTCTATGGCGGTCAAGTCCTTGGGAGCGCGGTCTGAGGAAATCACTACCTGGTTCCCTGAATTGTGCAGGTCGTTAAAGGTATGGAAGAAACCTTCATGGGTCTGTTCTTTACCACTTAAGAACTGAACGTCGTCGAGCAACAGCACCTGCACCGACCGGTAGCGGTGCCGGAAGTCCTCGGTGGTGCGGGTTCGTATGGCAGTAATGAATTCGTTGGTGAACTGCTCTGAGGTCACGTAGAGCACCGACATACCCTGGCTGGCGCATCTCTTGCCGATGGCCTGCAAGAGATGGGTCTTGCCCAACCCGGAGCCGGAGTGGAGATACAACGGGTTATAGGACTGGCCCGGCGATTCAGCGACGGCCCGAGAAGCACTTAGAGCCAACTGATTGGACGGCCCGGCTACGAACGAGTCGAATGAATACTTCGGGTTGAAAGACCTCATCTCGAAGAGCGGTTGGGCTGTTACCGTGACGCTTGCGGCCTGATCAGAGGCGGAAGCTGGTTGCTCCACCGCGTAGAAATCACCCGCGGACCGAACCTGGAGTTGTAGTACGAATTCCCGGCCAGAGACCTTCCTGAGGGTCTTCTGGAGGGCATGGTACATCCTGCGTTCCAACCACTCCACAGCGAAGGAGTTAGGCACTTCTACCACGAACACATTGTCATCGTAGGCAACGCCTTCAGTGGTCTTGAGCCATGTCTCAAAGGTAGGGCGTGGGAGCTGCAACTGAAGATCACCCAACACTGCCCGCCATACCTCACGGGCCGTAGACTCACTCATGAGTCTGCTCCCACTCCAGTTGCAGCTCCCACACTCTCCCTTTCATCACCCTCACTCAAAGTTCTAGCACTCATACTGGCCGTTTTCTAATGTTTAAGTACTAGTAATCGTGCCTAAAGCCTCTCTAAAAAAGGCAATACTACTCCGAGGGACGTTACGCCCTAATTGAAAAACGCCAAGCCAGGTCGGATACTTGGGGTCGCAGTAAGGCCTTAGTAAGGCCCATACCGTATAATCGGTTGCCTTTGATCTACTGGTCACCTGCGGCAGTGAACATCGCGTCGACCGGGTAGGACTTGGCTTTTTGTCCCACCACCAGTGTCGAACTGTAAACCCAGGTGGGCTAGCACATGGCCATCCACCACTTACGATTAGCGGACGTTAGCAACATCTGCAGGAAAATGTCAATGCGGAAATGAGGCAATTTGGTTTTTTATTATTTTAATATTTTGACTGTAATTCGAGCCATTTCCTCAATAAACAATGGTCCAACCACCCCGTCTCAAGGCCTCTGGTAATAGTGATAAGTAGCACATCAAGAGACCGGATCAGCATAGTCAAATACGATTTGCCGCTCTTCACCGCTCCATATATAATCAGGTGACCGACAGGAGAAAATAAGAACAAGCGCCAACTCCTCTTGTGCGCTTTTGACCGACTCAATCATAGGGGGCTTCTAACCAGCCCCATCTATTTGCCAGGGCGGCCCAATCGCCTTGACCAGGGAGCAGCGATGCCGAGGAAGAGGACGAACAGCGCCCAGGCCAACGTAGGCAGCGTCCGGACCGCGCGCGCCAACGGAGCCCCTGTCAAATCTCCTTTCCCCAAAGGATTAAAATCAACAGACCTGGTGGACTATTACACCAGACTAGTTCAAGCCCGATCCCTAGACGAACGCATCTGGGCCTTGAACCGCCAAGGGAAGGTCCCCATCGCGGCATCCAGCCAGGGGCACGAGGCAGCCGAACTAGGAAGCCTGCTGGC
>CAJWGH010000198.1 GCA_913031095.1 uncultured Chloroflexota bacterium
ATCTCGTTTTTGCACCGCGGCAGGGTGCGACGAGAGTCGGATTCTGGCTCATTGTCATTGATCGCATTAGCTGAGACCCCTGCTGTGCTGCTGCCCACCTACGTACTCCTTCGGTCGGGTCAACAGCATGGTCCAGCAGTAGTAGCTTTCTTGAAACTGCTTCAAAAGACTTACGGAGTGACGATTCAAATCCAACCGGCAAACCCTAGAAAAGCGGTATAGCCACTCCGTTCGGCTCGCATATCAGGTCTCGGAAATCGCCCGCATCAGCGCAGTTTCAAGTTCATCCACCGTGGCAAATCCTTCAAATCGGTCGCTAATCTTCCCGTTAGCGTCCACGATAAACGTCCAACTCTCATTCAGATAATCCGCGATGGACGTTAGCCCCCAATCGTCGACGACGCCAAATATCTCCGCACGGTCCAAGTCTCCTTGAATTTCAGTTGGGTTGTCGTAGATCTCAACGTGGATGTAATTGGCAAGTCCAGGGCGTTTTTCCTTTAGCTCACTCAGGGTATCTACCTGGGGGCCGCAAGTGGGACTGGTGCAGAACGCGGGACTGGCGAATACAACCACCGACGGAAGAGAGTTCTGTACGGCTTCTTTGATAGACAGATCATACAGGTCAGGGTCAGGCGAATAATCTGTTGTAATTTCCTCGATTACCCCATACGTGGCCAGGGTTTTAGTCTCGCTGAGCAGCGCCACACTGCCCACTGCCGGCACTGGCGACTTGTCCAGCACCTTCAATTTGATCTGGATATCGTCCACGCCATCCGGGTTGTCCACCTGGACATCCAATCGCCAAAGGCCGGGCCGGTCAAAGTTGGCATACATGGTGTATGAGCCCCGTATTCCATACGGCCAGAGATTGAACTGGGCTTCCTTGGTGGGGCTCGGTGATCCGTCGCCATCCATATAGAAGGGTGTAACCAGGGCCGATGGAGCTTTGAGGACCCCATTGGGCGTGGCCAGCAAGAACGCGATGCGCTGTTCACCAACTTCCAAGATATTGGTGGCGACGATGGAATTCAAAGCCGTGTAATCCGTAGCGGGTTCGGGGGCATTAGTTGGCACCGCGGAAGGTCCGCAAGCCACGGCCAGCGTTAGGGCGAAACCAGTCAAGAATGGCATCAGTATTTTTCTTAAAAAATTGTTCAAGAAAGGTCCTAATCTCTAGGGGCCGGTATCGTAGACACCAAAGGTGAAGGCAAAAAGCTCAAAGTCAGGCGAATTGGAGGACATCTTTAAGTTCTCCCGCCTAACGTAAGATTCATTGTCAATCACATTGTAAAGCGTGGGAGCCATTACCCAGAGATAGCTTTCACCGTCGTCGCCAATGATGATGTCGCTTCCTTTGTTCCTTTCAGTGAGGTACTCATCTCCGACGGTGACTCGCACTTTGTATGGTTTGCCGGAATCCGAGGTTAATACCGCATTCACTGAGGTGGCCGAATAGATTAACGCCAGGTAATCTTCAAATGAATCAGTCTTTCTGCCATGAGTCGAACTCTCCGGCCCAATCTTCCAAGCGCCCTGGAAATTAATCTTATGAGGTTCCTGTTCCTCGGTGATATTGAATTGAGACACCTCGTTTTTGTACTCATAGTACTGAGCCTGTTGAGCGTAGCCTCCGCGCCCAAAAACAAGATCTGCTTCTCCACGCTCATAACCGCCGTAGAGTTCCCTGGTAATCTCGGCGCCGCGAGCAATCAAGAATCCGTGGTCCAACGTTTGGTCTTGAGAAAGGGCCAGTGCGTTGTCTAAGAAGCCCGGGTCGGCTTCGGCCAGCAGTAGACGAATCATCTCTTCAGTTTCGGCGTAACCGCCTTCGCCCCAATGGGTGTATCGGACCACTCCATCTTTATCGATGAGGTATTTGGCGGGCCAAAACCGGTTGTTGTAACTGCGCCAGGTGATGAAGTCATTGTCCTGGGCCATGGCCCATTTAAGGGCGTTCAACTTGGTGGCTTCCATTACGTTATCGTAGTTCTTCTCAAATTCAAATTCAGGGGTATGGACACCCACTATTACAAGCCCATCGTCCGCATACCTCGAGTGCCACTGCTTCAAGAATGGATAGGTTCGGATGCAATTGATGCAGGTGTAGGTCCAGAAATCGATCAGGACTACCTGGCCCCGGAGTTCCTCCATCGTATATGGGCCGCCATTGATCCAAGCGTTGATGCCTCCAAGCTCAGGGGCCAGGTTTCCTACATCACCACCTACTTTTCTACTGGAGTTGGGTGCCGATGACTTTGTCGCTATCTCCGCGGGGATGACAGACCGGGTTGATGCTGCGACGCCGAGGTCGGTGGCGCCAGGAACCTCGTCGGAAGCTGAGTTGCCACAAGCAGCTACCACGAAGACCAATCCTAGCGCCAAAGCTGTTAGAAACGATAATTTAAGCCCGCGATCTATCCTCCAAACTTTGGTTGCTGCTTCTAACATTTCTATCCCGCGGCCCAGCGGTGCTCCCAGCCCGACCAAGCGAGTGTGTGTAGTGGTAATTCTTGCGGTTTAACGGGGTCTCAAGACTCAATATGAACTGCTACGACGGGTATCCGTTATTTAAATCTATATTAGATCAAATGTGAAATAAGATGGTAGAGGAGGGCTTGAACAGCATCTCGAGCCCACACACAAACGCTATGATAAACTCAGGCGGTGAGCTATGGCTCCGGTCTTGATTCAGTCTGCAGCCACTAAGCGGAGAAACTGGTGAAAGAGACTCGATCAGTAACAGGCATAGCACAAGAAATCGTTGAGAACATTTCCAAAGTGATCGTCGGTAAAAAGCCAGTGATCGAACGGGCATTGGCTGCCGTTGTCGCCCAGGGCCACATACTCATCGAAGATGTCCCAGGCGTCGGGAAGACCATGCTGGCCAAGAGCATCTCAGCTTCAGTAGGATGCTCTTTCAAGCGTATTCAGTTCACCCCTGACCTGCTCCCGAGCGACATCGTCGGTGTTTCGATCTATAACCAAAGCACCAGAGATTTCCAATTTCGGCCAGGGCCAGTGATGGCTCAGGTGGTTTTGGTGGATGAAATTAACAGAGCCACCCCTAAAACTCAGTCTGCCCTATTGGAAGCGATGGAGGAATTGCAGGTCTCAGTAGACGGCACTAGCCGCATCCTGGACCGGCCCTTCGTAGTGATAGCTACACAGAACCCCATCGAATACGAGGGTACCTTCCCCTTGCCCGAAGCTCAACTCGACCGCTTCCTGATGCGTATCAGCCTGGGCTACCCCAGCTTCGCCGAAGAGATGTCGGTGATCGAGCAGCAAGAACAGACCCACCCCATAGAAGAATTG
>CAJWGH010000199.1 GCA_913031095.1 uncultured Chloroflexota bacterium
GAACGGCTTTGGTTCTCAAGCACTTCCGCGTAAGGTACGGTGGCTGGTATTGGTGTGGCAGTCGGTTTGGCGGTAGCTTGAGAAGAGGAAGTGGCAAAATCCGACTCGGTGGAACACGCTACTAAGAATAGGGCCGTAAAGGCGGCAGCCAAGAACGGCGCACAGCACTGGTTCTTCCTGCCGAAGATCAACGTGTTAACTCTGGGCGGTTACAGTTTGCTCTTCATTGACGTGGGCAAGGTATTCCCTCATGTCCAAGACTTGTACGGCGTTAGTGGTCCCCGAAACGCCTGGCAAGAAACCGTGGACTATGGTCACGACGTCGGTCTCCTCTATCGTCCCGCCTTCTAGGCCGGCTTGGATTACGGATGCCACCAGACCGGCCACGTCCCGCTGCGGAGGGATGACGCCGCCTGGCTGGATACCCCAGCCCATGCACAGCTTTTGTAGTACCGCGGGGTCGTGTGAAAAGGCGACAACGCTGGCGTTTGGTCGGAACCGAGACAACTCGAATGCTGCCCTTCCGGTGCTGGTAACCACCACTGGCTTCGAACCAAGAGAGCGAACCAACCGCGCCGCCGCAGATGTTATGGCTTGGGTGCGGTCCCTGGAACTCAAGTCGCTGAAGTACGGATAGATCGTCTCGGTCTCGGTTACGGTTGCATCGGCCATTTTGTATGCTTCGATTGGGTGCTGGCCAACCGCTGTTTCATCAGAGAGCATGACCGCATCACACCGGTCTAGGACGGCGTTGGTTACGTCGGATATTTCGGCCCTGGTTGGCGCTGGGGCGACCACCATCGACCAGAGCATCTGTGTGGCTATCACTGACACTTTGCCCGCTTCGTTAGACTTAGCTACCAGTTGTTTCTGGACCAACGGCACTCGCTCCATCGGAATTTCAACGCCCAGATCCCCCCGGGCAACCATGATGCCATCGACCTCGGGCAGGATTGAATCTATGTTATCTACGCCCTCTCCGCGCTCTAGCTTAGCCATAACCAGCGCCTTGCTGCCGGCGGCGTTCAGGTGTTCGCGGGCGTAGAGTATGTCTTCAGAGGTTCGGACGAAGGATAGGCCGACCCAATCCACTCCGTGCTCAACGCCAAATTTAAGAGCTACCTTATCCTGTTCGGTCAAGACAGGGTCGTCGATCGGTACGCCTGGCAGATTCACCCCTTTGTACGAAGAGGCAACTCCAGAGGACTGAACGACAGCATCTACCCTGGATGAACTGGATGCTGTGACGGTGAGCCGGATGGTGCCGTCTGCGATGAATATGTTGTGGCCGGGCTTTATATTCCGGAAGGCCCCTGGGTTCGGAAATGGAAGTGCGCCTGGTTCATCCGTTTCTTCTTCCAAGACAAGGCCCACGTTGTCGCCTGGGTTTAAGAGCACTGGTACTTTCAGGGTTCCCAGGCGTAATTTGATGCCGCCTAGGTCCTGGAGAATGGCCACCGGGCGCCCATGTTTCTCGGATAACTTCCTGATGTTGGCGATGACCTCGGCGTGTTCGCTCAATGTGCCATGGGAGAAATTCAGACGGGCACAGTCGATCCCCTGGCCGATCAGCTGGTCCAGCATCTCTGGTTCCCTGGAAGAAGGCCCGATGGTGACCATGATCTTGGTCTTTCGCATGAAGACTGCCTCATTGAGTTTGGAACTGGGGATGGCTTTAGGCCAATCTAATTAACCGAAGACTAAACCATCTTTTGAATCTGATTTGTTTTACTTATCGCAAATATAACAGACCTGTTAGTATTCTACGAACCGACAGCCACCAAAGATTCGAAGCAAAAGTAGCATCTCAACTCAACGCGGGATGCTATTTTGCTTTGACCAGCTGATTGCTGATGGCTTTTAGTTGATTGCTAATTCCTGCTTGCGTCGAAGCGGTCTGTGGCCGCCTTAATCCCGACGTATCGGTTGGCCTGGAGTGCCTCGCGGCGTTCACTGGCCCATTCGTTCGAGGTTTGGATGCCCTGCAGGCTGCCCTGGAAATACGGCATCACGTATCGCGCCAGAAGTTCGTAGCTCCTGTGAATCTTGTCCCGAGGCGCCCAGTCTTCAACCCGCATCATAAACTTACCGAATCCTCCAGTAAGTTCCTGTAGGCGTTCGATTCCGGCAATACAATCATCAGGGGTACCGACGATCCACTGATTGTGGTCAACCATGTAGTCCACTATCTGGTCTCGAGGGACGTCGGGAACGGCGTTTCCCAGCGTGCGGCCGAAGTATTCCGTGACCACGTTGCCCGCGCCTTCCTTGATGTCTTTGACTGCCTGTTCTTTGCTGTCGGCCAGGTGCATGCCCATGACCACGCCCCAGTCTTCCCTGTGCATTACTTTTCCATGCTCGGCGGCCGTTTCCTCTGCGATTGACCAGAGCTCAGCCAAAGAGGTCTTCCGGATAGTGTCGCGGGGCACGCTTAGAGATAAGACGGAAGCACCGTGCTTCCCGGCCAGAGTGACGCCTGCCGGTGATTCAACCGAGGCCACGGCCACGGGGACTATGGGGTTTTGGTAAGGCCGAAGTTGTAAGACAGCCTCATTCATCTCGAACCAGTCCGTTTTGACGGAGTAGGGCTCGGTTTCAGACATGAGCCGCATGATGGCATCCAGGGACTCTTCCATCATCGCCCGTTGTCTTTCGGGTTTGATGCCTAGCATTAGAGCGTCTGAAGCCAATGCGCCAGGACCGCAGCCGAGGATCACTCTGCCCCTGGTCAGGTGGTCGAGTTGGACCATCCGGTTCGCGACCATGAATGGGTGGTGGTAGGGAAGACTGGTTACACCGGTGCCCAGTCTGATGTGGCGGGTGCGTTCGGCGGCAGTGGCCATGAACAGTTCGGGGGAGGCGATGGTCTCCCAGCCTGCACTGTGATGCTCCCCGATATAGGCCTCGTCGAAGCCTAGGGTATCCAGCCACTGGAGAAGCTCGAGGTCCCGTTCCAAAGCCAGGGTTGGATTTTCACCCACCCGGTGGAAAGGAGCCATGAAGACGCCGAATTTCATTCGATTGGGGACTGTCATTTTTACATCCTCTGTGAGTGTCTCAAAACGTCTTTGGGAATATAGGCTATTCTAACATTCAGCTACTAGGGACCTGAGTAGGTGCAGGGAGTGCCTAGTAGCCAATGACGTCGCTGCGGCGTTCCATCAAAAGAGTGTCGCGCCAATGTCCATAGAGGCAGCCGATGCGTTCTCTTGTGCCCACTGACCGGAATCCGCAGGATATGTGGAGGGCGATGCTGGCCTCATTCTCCACAAATATCATAGCTTGGAGAGTCCAGACTCCTGATAACTCAGATGA
>CAJWGH010000200.1 GCA_913031095.1 uncultured Chloroflexota bacterium
GCTGACGGTAGCGGGTCTCGACGTCTCTTAGCCCGTGCCACTTTTCGGGGAGCGGTCGCATGCCTTTGGCGGTGACGGTCAGTTCCATGGCGTCGATGGTCACCTGCCCAGTGCGGGTGCGAATCAAGTTGCCACGCACGCCCAAGTGGTCGCCGATATCTAAGTCTTTTATCAGGTCGAATCCAGCTTCCAGGTTGTTCTGGCGGAGCAAGGCTTGAATGATGCCGGAGGAGTCTTGGAGGTCTAGAAAGGCTGCCTTGCCCATAGTGCGCATGGAAGTGATACGTCCGGCGAGAGATATGTTTTGAAGCTTCTCGTCTGGAGGTTCGGTCTTTTCTAATCCCTCGAACAGTGCCGTAGCGGTCGCAGCATCGTAAGAACGATGGAAACGGGCTGGGTATGGGTCTATGCCATTGGCGCGAATGCGTTCCAGCTTGGCGACCCGGTTCTCTAGAAGTGTGTCTTCTCGGTCTGCCATTGATTCCTTAGAGTCCTGGGCCGCGAGGGGCGTAAAACTCGAGTGAAAAAGACATAGAAAATTGCGGAATGTGTCGTCTTATCTGACTTGCGATTGTAATGCCGAGCCCATGCCTTGTAAAGGAAACATCAGTCTTCTCAGGCACCGTTCACACCTCGGCTAAGGTTCTTCTCTGCCTTCACCAGGGCTGTGCCTGAGTTGGCCTGGGTTACGGTGATTGTGTTCTTCCGGTCGCCCGGGGTATAGCCAGAGACCATCGCCTTGGGGTTGCACCATTAGGGGATGTTGGGCGACTGTTAGCCGAAGTGGTGGAGAGTATGGGCCTTGGCTCGGCGCGGGCAGGAAACCTACTGATTCGGGCCTACGGAACCATTCCGCAAGCGATGTCTCCTACCTGTTGTAACGTTGGGAGGTGGTTATTCGCACCAAGGCAGTGGTCGGGTTTGTGAACGCTCGTGGTTTTGGGTCGATAATTCCGGCTCAGGCTCAGCTTCTTCCAGTGCACCGACGTAGGGTTAATCATTCTGTGGCATTTGGCATTGGTGGTGGCGGTAGACTTGCTAAGCGCCGTTCTGCGGTGGATAAACCTTGCCGACTAGATCGTAACTGGATAGATGACCTGGATGACCTTGTTGTTGCGCAGACCGTCGAAGTACGGGTGAGACCGGTCTGGATTCTGTAGCCAGCGCCGTACGAAATACGCCACCAGGTTGGCCAATTGACTACCCACCGAATACTCCTGTTCCACGTAGCAGATGTCGTCAATGAGGCCGGTGGCGTCGATCCCTTCGTCGGAACGGAGGAATTCGGACATGAACCTTGCTTCTACTGAAGCCCCGTTTTGAGCAACGACGAGCGAGTGGTTGGCGATGGCCATTGACCCGTCCATGATCTGGTCCTCAGACATGAGAGATAGGTTGAGTTCGTCCAGGAACATGCTGACGGCGAAGAAGAACTTGTTTACCAGCGGGCCGGTCGGGGTTTCCCATTGTGTGATGTATGGGTCGGTTCCAGTGGCTCTCGCGTTGAGGAAATCCTGTTTATGCACGTAAGAGGTGATGACCGGGGTTTCCCGTCTGACCATAATACCGAGGCAGTCTTGGATGAGTTCGTTTCTCTTCAAAACGGACCAAGAAGAGAAAAAGCCAAGACCTTGGTAGATGTCTACCGGCCTCAGCACATCGGGAGCGCCTTCTTCGCCTAATGGTGCGCCGAAATGGCGGCGGCATAATGCGTTGAATTCGCCATTTATGGAGATTGACTGGCTCTCGTGCACGAACAATCCTGTATAGACTTGGTGCAATTGCGAAGGGTCGGTTGATGTGATGCCGGTGATGCCTGATTCGCCAATGTAGGTCAGGAACATTTTCTATCTCCAAAAAACCGCCGGAGGAACGGACCCTAATGGGCAGGTTCCTCCGGCGTTATCAGACTTTTTGCATCCCGCTGTCAAAGCAACTGGAAACATGGATTGATCTGGTTGAGAAGACTACTCCTCTGTTGCCTCATCTGGGGTTCCACTGCTTTCGGCCTCTTCACCTTCCAATCCCTCTTCACCTGCGAACGCCACCTCTTCGGCGACTCTGGGAAGCTCGATCCGGACGACTAGTTCTTCAAGATCAGATAGAATAATGGAGGATTCTGGCACCGGTAGGTCCGACACACGAATCACTGAATCCGCTTCTTCCATCACTGAGATGTCCACTTCGATTTGACCAGGCATCTCTAGAGGGAGTGCCTGGATGTCTATGGTGCGGAGTTGATGCATCACGGTGCCGCCGATGTTACGGGCACCCGCCGACTCACCGACGAGGATCACTGGCACCTGCGCTGTGACCGGTCGGCTGACGTCGGCAGCTAAGAGGTCTACGTGGAGTAGTTCGTCATGTTTAGGATCCCACTGGATTTCTCGGGCGAAAGCCAAGTGGTTTCCGGACTCACCCTGAATGGTGATATGGATAGGAGTGGCGCCGCCGGCGGTGGCCAGCACCCGGATCAACTGGGTAGTTTGGCATTGCAAGGCCCGTGGCTCCATACCGGGGCCATAGAGGTGCACGGGCACGATGCCTGCCCGGCGCAAACGCCCAACTTTTTTGCCTGTCAATTCTCGTGGGTCCAGTTCGATCTGGACTGCGTTAGTGGTCATGGGACTATGGTCTCCGATCGGTTTTGTGCTGCTTGCTGAGGAAGAGTCAGCCTCTGGAGGTTAATTCCTGTAGAGAACGGCACCTATGAAACAGCTGTAAGCAATCCTGTAGCGCAACGCAGTAATAATAGCATCAGCCACCCTGAAAGTGAATTCCGAAAGTGAATACGACTGTCCTATCCCCGAAATATTGACACTCGGTTTATCATGGTCTTGGACTTTGACCGAGAGGGAAATTGATGGCGTCTCATTCACTGGGTTTGTCCTTGCACGAAGCTGCGCGGAAAATGGGGGTGCCATTCACCGAAGAGAATGAGCCTGCAGACCGCACGATTAGGGCCAACGGCCTGAACTTCCACTATCTAGAGTGGGGCGATTCGTCAAACCCCACCGTTGTCATGCTGCACGGCGTCTCACAGCAGGCACACAGTTGGGACTTCGTCAGCCTAGCACTATCTTCTACATATCATGTGATTGCTGTCGACCAGCGCGGCCACGGAGACACCGACTGGGCATCCGATGGAATTTATTCCCTAGACGCGATGCAGGCCGATATCGACGGAGTGATTGGTGCCCTCGGTCTCACCGACTTCAACCTCATGGGGCATTCTATGGGTGGACGCAACAGTTTTATCTGGGCGTCACGCCATCTTGGGACACTGCGGTCGCTGACGATAGTGGACACTGGGC
>CAJWGH010000201.1 GCA_913031095.1 uncultured Chloroflexota bacterium
CATTGATTAGTTGACCAATCTCAGAACGGCGACCTCATGAAGATGTCGCCGTTAGCACGTCTAAATCTGCCCTCAGCGCAGAAACGACATTCACTACCGACCTCGTATCCTCAACAAACGACCAGTCGCATACTCGGACATGACCTCCCCTGCATCCGCAGAGATCAAAGACTTTAAGCTCAGGTCCGGGCCAACCCAGGTTGATCTCGTAGCTTTGTTATTGTCCCGTTTACATCACCCACTGGACTTGGTAACCTCCTCTGTAGTCTTTTCGTAAGGCTATCTATTGCTTTTCCGACGCGGCTATGCTGCCCGAACCTCAGGAGGTATCCACTTGGTCCGCTTTATGCCCTATGCCGAAATGGACAAAATGATGTCTTTGTCCAAGCGCCGGGGTTTCATGTTCCAAAGCTCAGAGATTTACGGAGGCTTGGGTTCCACTTGGGACTACGGTCCCTTAGGCGTCGAGTTAAAAAGGAGCGTCAAAGAAGCCTGGTGGCGCTCTGTGATCAACGACCGAGACGACATGGTGGGCCTGGACGCTGCAATCTTGATGCACCCTCAAACCTGGGTCGCTAGTGGCCATGTGGAGAATTTCTCCGACCCCTTGGTTGAGTGCAAGGAATGTAACTCCAGATTCCGGCAGGACCATCTTCTGGAGGCTGCCGGAATTGACCCCCAGTCGGCAGCGGCAGACGCCGCTCTGAATGAACTCAAGTGTGCCAACTGTAATGGTGAATTGGGAGAACCTCGCCGATTTAACCTGATGTTCAAGACATTCATGGGACCGGTAGAAGATACGGCCAACGAGGTCTTCCTACGGCCAGAAACCGCCCAGGGAATCTTCGTGAACTTCAAGAACGTGTTGGATTCAACCCGGAAGAAGCTGCCCTTTGGTATCGGCCAGATCGGTAAGTCTTTCCGGAACGAAATCACGCCCGGCAACTTCACCTTCCGCACCAGAGAGTTCGAACAGATGGAAGTGGAGTTCTTCGTGAAGGAAGGCGAAGACGACGAATGGTTGTCTAAATGGGTCGACGCCCGGTACCAATGGTATGTCAAATATGGGATACGCCCTCAAAACCTAAGAAAACGGCCGCATGGAGATGATGAACTGGCCCACTACGCGAAGGCTTGCGTCGACATCGAATACCGTTTCCCATGGGGTTGGGGCGAACTCGAGGGAATCGCCAATCGCGGTGACTACGACTTGCGCCAACACCAAGAAACAAGCGGCCAGGACCTGACTTATTTCGACGAGGCTGCTGAAGGCGACAACAGACGATATCTCCCCTACGTGATCGAACCTTCAGGTGGTGTCGACCGGGCCACTTTAGCCTTCTGGCTGGATGCGTATGACGAGGAACCCGACGGCGACGCAATTCGAGTCGTCTCCCACATCCACCGCGACCTAGCCCCTGTGCAGGTGGCCGCTCTGCCACTTAGCAGAAATGACAGACTGCTGCCCACATCTCGGCGAGTCTACGACGTTCTCCGCAAGCATTTTCGGACACAGTACGACGACTCCCAGGCCATCGGCCGTCGCTACCGCCGTCAGGACGAAATCGGAACGCCTTACTGCGTGACCATCGATTTCGATACGATCGACGATGACCAGGTCACCATAAGAGACCGGGCGACCATGCACCAGGCCCGCGTCCCAGTCTCCGAACTAGTCCACATCCTCAAAGATAAAATGGAGCACGCCTGGTAGCTCCGCAGTCACGTTTTAGTACTACGTAATCAACCCGAGTTAAAAATGCCTCCTAACCTTGTCGCCGCCACCATACGTCGGGGACTGTACACCCGCATAGTTGGGCGCCGTCTGCTGTATTACCCTGAGCTTTCGTCCACCATGGACGAAGCCGCTAGGTTGGGCGAAGGAAACACTGAAGAGGGCGCGGTAGTCGTCGCCGAGATACAGAGTGCTGGTCGAGGGCGCCAAGGCCGAAGTTGGATATCCCAGCCGGGCAATCTCCTCGTTTCGGTTCTATTCCGTCCGAGCCTGGAAAAGTTGCCTTTCATCAGCATAATCGGCGGAATTGCTGCGGCCAGAGCCGTCCGTAAAGTGACCGGACTGGACATAAAGATCAAATGGCCCAACGACCTGATGATTGACGGACGCAAGGCCGCTGGAATACTAGCCGAGTCCGCCATATCCGGAGATTCCGTATGGTATGCTGTGCTCGGCGTAGGCATGAACGTGAGCCTAGACACAGAGAACAATGCAGAGATTTCTCCTTTCGCTATCAGCATAAATGCTGCCGTGGGCGAAGATGTTTCGAGAGAAGATCTATTGCGTCAGTTCTTGATGGACCTTGATGCTCTATACCTGGCTTTAGGTCATGGCCAATCACCCATCGAAGAGTGGCAGGAACTACTCGGGACCATCGGCCAGAGGCTGGTGGCGACCTGGGGAAACGACACTTACCACGGCATCGCAGAGGGTACCGATAGATTGGGTAACCTGTTATTGCGCCAAAACGACGGTACTCTCCTCACACTCACCGCTGGTGATGTCACGCTTACTGACCATTAATTTGCGATGGGTATCCCATAACACTGAGACGCGGAGATAGACATGCTCGAGTCACTTAGTTTGGAAGGAAAGTCGGTCGTCATCACCGGCGGGGGGACCGGTCTTGGCCGTGCGATGGTCCGGGACATGGCCCGTGCAGGGGCCAACCTGATGATTGCCGGGCGGCGTTCGGGACCCATCGAAGAAGCCGCCGCGGAAGCGGAAAGCCTGGGCGTCAAAGCATTTTCGGAGGCCACAGATGTCACAGATTCAGCACAGGTGGCAGCTCTGATGAAGGCCTGCATGGACCGATTCGGCAAGATCGATGTGTTGCTGAATAACGCAGGTGCGGTCTCCGACAACGTCCGCAAGCCAATCTGGGAGCTCACAGATGAAGAATGGGACAGGGTGATGCGGGTCAACCTCACCGGCGCTTTCTACTGCGCACGGGAAGTCTCCCAACCAATGGTCGCCCAAGGACACGGAAAGATCATCAACACCGCTTCCGGGTTCGGGCTTAGAGGCGGACGCGAGATATACATGTACTGCTGCAGCAAGGGCGGCATGATTCAACTAAGTAGGGTTCTATCTTTCAATCTGGCTCGTTACGGCATCACCGCCAACACTATCGTGCCTGGTTTTGTACCCACTGGCGCTACTGACACCATGGCAGCCAGCCTGCCCAGGGGCGGCGAGTTCTTGCCAACCGGCAAGTTGGGCAAACCCGAGGACTTCGGTCCCTTGGCCGTTTTTCTTGCTTCGGCAGCTTCAGACTACATGACCGGTGA
>CAJWGH010000202.1 GCA_913031095.1 uncultured Chloroflexota bacterium
CTAGTTCGTCCGAGATTATCTGCGCGAAGGTGGTCTCTTCACCCTGACCGTGGGGCGATATCCCAGAGTATACGTTCACCTTACCGGTGGGATGGAACCGCACGATGGCGCTCTCCCATAGCCCTCCGCCAAAGCCGACCGCTCCGGCCACCTGTGAGGGGCCAAGGCCACAGATCTCGGCGTATGTGGTAACACCGATACCCATATAGGCACCATGCTCTCGAGCCGTGGCTTGTTCTTGGCGGAGAGCCTTGTAATCCACATGGTCTAAAACCTTGTCCAAGATCATTTCATAGTCCCCGCTATCGTAGGTCAGACCGCAGATAACATCGTGGCCGTCTTCGAACTTAGGAATCAAGTTCTTACGGCGCAACTCTACAGGATCTGTTCCCAGCTCCGCTGCCAATAGGTCGACTAGCCGCTCCACCAAGAAGGTGGCTTCAGGGCGACCGGCGCCACGGTAGGCGTCCACGGGGGTTGCGTTGTTGAATACGCCATAGATATCGGCCTTAGTAGCACCAATGTCGTATGTGCCGCTATACATCAGTCCATGCAATATTGTCGGAACGCCGGGGCCCGCCGTAGACAGATAGGCGCCCATCCCGGCGTAGATCACTGACCGGACGCCGGTAATCTTGCCATCACGGGTGGCAGCCATCTCCACGTGCTCTATATGGTCACGGCCATGAATCGTCGATTGATATCCCTCAGAACGAGTGGCGGTCCATTTGACGGGGCGGCCCAATTGCATGGAACAAAAAGACGTAATCATCTCGTCGGCGTATACCGGAACCTTGCTACCGAACCCGCCGCCGACTTCGGTGGCGATAACACGTATCTTATGTTCGGCTACTCCAGTGACCAGCGAGGCCAGGAACCGACATATGTGGGGGTTCTGGCTGGTACTCCACAGCGTTAGCTCGCCCATGGAAGGGGTCCAGTTGGCTACTGCCGAGCGCGGCTCCATAGCATTTGGTATGAGTCGCTGTTGGAGGATGGTGTCCTTGACTATGACATCAGCAGCAGCGAATGCTGCGTCCGAATCCCCACCTTCGGCCACCCAATGGAACGCCTGGTTGTTTGGGGCGTCCTCGTGTAGTTGGGGGGCTCCGGGCTGCATGGCGGCCTCGGGACTGACCACTACCGGCAACGGGCTGTAATCAACGTCGATCAGCTCCAAGGCATCTTCAGCTTGATAACGGTCTTCAGCCACGATGACCGCAACGGCGTCGCCCTGGTAGCGAACCACATCCTTAGCCAAGGCCGGGTGCGCCACTGCCTTAACATCGGAGTCTGGCGGGATCCAAGCACAAGGGATGGGGCTCAACACGCCATCTGTGTCGGCTCCGGTAAAGACCGCAACCACTCCAGGCGACGCCTTGGCGGCAATAGTATTTATACTATTAATCTTAGCGTGGGCGTGGGGGCTACGTAGTATGGCCGCGTAGGCCATACCCGGAAGTTGTACGTCATCGGTATACGTTGCACCGCCGGTAATCAACCGCGGGTCCTCCCGCCGTCGGATGCCTGAGCCAAAGATTCTTGTCGTCATAGCTAACTCCTCTTGGCTTCAGCGGCCGCTAGGGTGGCCTTCACGATGTTCTGATAACCAGTGCAGCGGCAGATGTTGCCTTTCAGTCCCTCACGGACTTCATCTTCGGATGGGTTGGGGTTCTTTCTCAGGAGTTCATCCACCGTGATAATCATCCCGGCAGTGCAGAAACCACATTGGAGACCATGGTTGTCCCAGAAGGCCTCTTGGACCGGGTCCAGTCCACCCTCAGGCGCTATGCCCTCGATGGTAGTGACATCACTGCCATTAGCCTGGACTGCCAGACAGGTGCAGGACTTCACGGTCTTACCGTCCATCTTCACCACACAAGCGCCGCACTGGCTGGTGTCACAGCCGATTTTAGTGCCAGTTAAACCGAGGTCGTCTCTCAGGAAATGAACCAACAAGCGGCGAGGATCAACTTCCCTTTCTTGAACTCTCCCGTTCACGGTTACCTGAATATTCAAGATAGCTCCCTTGCGTGGTGAATAGTGGTTCGCCAGGCGTGGATTAGCCTCAGGGCGAGAAGTGTCCAGAGTATATACTCGGCCACATGCGCCGTCAACGGACTCGGAGCTAGACTTGTAGTTGCAGAATTCCCAGGCCGGTCCTATTATTTCGGTAGGCATTAAGGGCACAACTTCATAGGCTCAAAACAAGGATTACGATGTTCCCACAAAGTGTTTTTCCCGATTCCGCCGAAATCAACTCCCAAGGTGAATTGGTGCTAGGCGGATGCAAGACCAGCGACCTGGCCGACGAGTATGGCACCCCGGTCTATGTTCTAGACGAAGACACATTGCGGGCGCGCTGTCGCAGCTTCATATATGAATTCCGCAAGCTCTACCCCGCCACCAATGTCAGCTATGCTTGCAAGGCCTACATCAACCCGGCCCTGGCCAAGATGTTCCAGGAAGAAGGTATGGGCTTCGACGTGGTATCCGGCGGAGAATTGGCCACAACCGTCAACGCCCAGATACCCATGGACGAGGTCTATTTTCACGGCAACAACAAGACCCCCCAGGAACTCTCAGAGGCGCTGGAGAACTCAATAGGCTGGGTGGTCGTCGACAGCTTCCATGAGATGCAGCTTCTGGACAAACTTGCCGAGGAAGCAGGCAAGAAACAAGACATCTTGATAAGAGTTTCTCCTGGCGTCGACCCTCACACCCATGTGTACACCACCACAGGAATTTTGGATTCCAAATTCGGTTTTTCCATCCAGACCGGCCACGCCGCCGACGCAATTCGCATGGGGTTAGCTGCAAAGAACCTGAACCTACGAGGACTCCATTTCCACCTAGGCTCGCCCATCTTTGAGATTGAGCCCTACCGAGTAGCCGTGGATCTGGTCCTGCGGTTCGCCGCCGAATTCCGGGAAGAGGGCCTGGAGATGACTAAGTTCAGCCCGGGCGGTGGGTTCGCCATAGGATACACCGCCGGAGACGACCCTCCTCAGATATCGGCCTACGCCGAGGCGATCATCTCCACTATGACCGAGACATGCCAGGACCTGAGCATGGAGATGCCTTCTCTGGTGATTGAGCCGGGCCGAGCCATCATCGGGCCTGCTGGAGTGGCGCTCTACCGCATAGGCGCCATCAAAGAGATTCCAGGTGTGCGGAAATTCGTCAGCGTTGACGGCGGCATGGGAGACAACATCCGACCAGCCCTTTACCAAGCTGAATACGAGGTGGTCGCGGCAACCAAAGTTAACCAAGACCCGGTGGAGAAAGTTAC
>CAJWGH010000203.1 GCA_913031095.1 uncultured Chloroflexota bacterium
GGGAGAAAAGACCGGACTATGGAGCAATTAAGACAACACCTATCGACCCTCAACCAAAAGATTGCGTCGGTGGTGGAGCGTCTTTGACCTCTCCACTAAAGAAGACGCTATAAGTGTCATGGAGGGAGAGGCGGGGGAACCCGGGTACTGGGACGACCACCAGGTCGCGCAGCGAAAAATGCAACAACTGGGCCGTCTGAAAGATATCGTTAGCCTCTGGCGCGACCTGGAATCGCGGTCAAAGAACTTGGTTGAACTAACAGAGCTAGCCCTTGCTGAAGACGATCCTTCGCTTCAAGAACAACTGGAGTCCGAATCAGATGAACTGACTCAGACACTTGCCCACGAAGAGATCAACCTTACCCTCTCCGGTCCCTACGACGAACGGCCTGCCATCGTGACCATCCGTGCTGGGGCAGGCGGCACGGATGCTCAGGACTGGGCCGAGATGCTAGTGACCATGTACTGCCAGTGGGCGGAGACAGGAAAGCGCCCTCTAGAAGTGATGGATCTTTCCTATGGTGAAGAAGCAGGACTTAGGGGGGCAACCTTAGAGATTGGCGGGGCGCATGCTTTCGGATATTTGGTGGCAGAGCAGGGAGTCCACCGACTGGTCCGCCTTTCACCCTACGACCCGAACAACCTGCGTCAGACATCATTCGCACAGGTTGAGATAATTCCTACGTCTGAAGACGATCCTGATGTTGAGGTCCGCTCGGAAGACATCAAGATGGACACGTTCCGTTCCAGCGGCCCTGGCGGCCAGAACGTGCAGAAGGTGGCGTCGGCTGTTAGGTTGACTCATACCCCCACTGGAATTGTGGTCTCGTGCCAGAATGAGCGTTCCCAGCACCAGAACCGCGAGTATGCTATCCGGATTCTCAAGGCCAGGTTATTGGCCAGGCAGGAAGAAGAGAAGGCTAAGGAAGTAGCTGATCTTCGTGGAGAGCGCAAGGCGGCGGAGTGGGGTAGCCAGATACGCAGCTACGTGCTGCATCCTTACAAGTCGGTGAAAGACCATCGCACCAACTTGCAGAGCACTAACCCGGACGCAGTGCTAGGCGGTGCTATAGATGGGTTCATAGAGGCCTATCTGATGTCCAAGGTTGGGGAGTATACCTAATTACAGCTCTTTAGAATGGCTAAGAGGGCGTAGATTCAGATTCCCTGTAAAATCAAAAAAGCCCGCCATCTAGGCGGGCCTTTTTGTCGGCTTGTCGAAGATGGGGTTTTAACAGTTGCCCAGTATGTGACCCATCCGGGCTTTCTTGGTCTTCATGTAGGTGCGGTTTTCGTCGGTTACCTCGACCTCAACAGGTATACGGTCGACGATTTCTAGGTCAAATCCTGAGAGCCCAGCCACCTTCTTGGGGTTGTTGGTCAGCAAGTTCAACTTGCGCACGCCTAAGTCTTCCAGTATCTGTGCGCCTACGCCGTAGTGGCGCAAGTCTGGCTCGAACCCAAGGGTCTCGTTGGCTTCCACAGTGTCCAGTCCCTGATCCTGCAGGGAGTAAGCCTTGATCTTGTTGTGGAGGCCGATGCCTCGGCCCTCTTGGCGCATGTAGAGGAAGATTCCATTGCCCTCTTCTGCCAGCTGCTTTAGAGACAGATCGATCTGGTCGCCGCAGTCGCAGCGCATGCTGCTGAACACGTCTCCGGTGAGGCACTCGCTGTGGATTCGCACCAAGACCGGCTCGTCCGGGCTCCACTCACCGATGGTCAACGCAATGTGCTCGCCTGAATCCACGTGGCTCTTGTAGGCGATGGCCTGGAACTTGCCGTAGCGGGTGGGAAGGCGGGCCTCGGCCACTCGCTCAATCAGGCGTTCGGTCCTGCGGCGCTGGGCGATAATTTGGGCGATACTGAGGATCTTTAGGCCGTGCTCCTCAGCGAATTCTTCCAACTGGGGGAGGCGGGACATGGTGCCGTCTTCGGCCATGATTTCGCAGACGATACCGGCAGGGTACATGTCAATCATTTCGCAAAGGTCAACCGCAGCTTCGGTGTGTCCGGCTCTGGCGAGCACTCCGCCTGGGTGATAACGCAAAGGAAATATATGGCCTGGGCGGGTGAATTCTTCCGGCTTGGCGGCTGGGTCCATCATGGCCAAGATAGTGGCTGCTCGGTCTCCGGCGGAGATACCAGTGGTCGTACCGACGTTGTAGTCGATCGACACTGTGAAGGCGGTTTGGTTCTTTTCCATGCCATTGGCAGTGACCATCAATGGCATCTGGAGCTCGTCTAAGCGCTCGCCGATGATAGGCATGCAGAGCAGTCCCCTGGCGTGGGTTACAACGAAGTTAACGGCCTCGGGTGTCACCATCTCGGCGGGCATCACCAAGTCGCCTTCGTTCTCGCGATTCTCATCGTCCACCACGATGAGGAACCGGCCCGCTTTTAGCTCTTCGAGCCCTTCTTCAAGACTGCACAGGGGCATAATTCCGTCCTTGAGACTTTGGATCTCCAAAGTCCAATCAGTGGGCTAGGAGACTTTCTATATACTTCGCTAGGATATCGGCCTCCAGGTTCACCTGGTCCCCAACCGATAATCGAGCCAGATTAGTATTCTTCAAAGTGAATGGTATCACAGCTAGGGTGAACGATGAGGCACCTCTTTGTACCACGGTCAAACTGATACCGTCAACAGCGATGAAACCCTTCTCAACGATGTATTTATTGAGGCGTTTAGGGACTCTTACTCGGAAGATAATCGAATCTCCGTCTGTCTTGGTAGACGTGATGCGTCCAGTTCCGTCTACATGGCCTTGCACTATGTGGCCCCCCATGCGGTCGCTAGCCAACAAGGCGCGCTCTAGGTTCACGAGGCTGCCTTCGGAAAGCTTGCCGAGAGAGGTGCGCCGCATGGTTTCTGGTGAGAGGTCAACTGAGAACTCACCTTTGGTGAAGCTGACAGCGGTGAGGCAAGTACCGTTTACTGCGATGCTGTCTCCAAGCTTTACGTCCTCCAGAACCTTGGAGGCCTGGACTGTCATGCCGTTGTCGCTGATCTTGGCGACAACACCCACTTCTTCCACGATTCCGGTAAACACTTTGTCCTCTTAATCCTCGCTCTTATCCGCAGTCAGGGTTTTCATAGTCGTTGAAGACCTCAGGCACGGATGATTTCTTCTGTGGGTATCCTATTATGAGCCAATCCGTGCCGATTTGCTCTGTGTGGGCCCCAGTTAGGCTCCACGAGTCGGCCATCATGGCCACTCCTGATCCCTCAACCGGAGAAAGGGAGGTTTCACCACCCACTATTTGGGGCGCGACGAAGGCATAAACCTTG
>CAJWGH010000204.1 GCA_913031095.1 uncultured Chloroflexota bacterium
AGCAGTGTGTCCACCACGTTGATTCCAGGGTCCGTGTACGGCTCGGTCATGGCGTCCAGGTCTAGCAGTACGAGGTCTGCGAAACGGCCTTTCTCGATGGCCCCGATCTTGCCTTGGAATGACGTGGGCCGCGCAGCGTTGGCGGTGGCTAGCCGGAGGGTCTGGTGTGAGTCCAACGCTGGGTTGCTGATTCCGGGTTGGCGGTGGAGTTTGGCAGCGAGACGCATCTCTTGAACCATATCGTCATCGTCGTTGATGGCCGTGCTGTCGGTGCCCAAGGCCACGTTAACGCCCTTTCCGAGCATGGAGTTCACCGGGGAGATGCCGTTCTTGAGGCGCAGGTTGGAACTAGGATTGTGGCATGCTGTGGCGCCCGTGCGGGCCATGATGTCTATGTCTTGTTCAGTCAACCATACAGAATGTGCGCAGGAGACCTCTGGCCCCAAGAACCCCAGGTTGTCCAAGTGTTCTACGGGGGTGTGGCCCCAGGTACGGACGCCGTACTCTTTCTGGTAAAGGCTCTCTGCCAGATGGATGTGGATGGCCGAGTTGGTTCGGGAAGCCTCTTCCTTGGTCCGAAGTAGGAAATCGTCGGAGACCCATTGGACGTTGCTGGGGCTGAGCAGTACCGTAACCCTGGAATCGTTAGCGTTGGCGTATTTCCGGTGCAGGTCTTGGAAGACCGAGAAGTATTCGTCTTCTGAGAGGTCAACAGCTGACAAGAAACGTCGTAATGACCCGGCCAAGTCGCTGGGCAGGCCGGACATGAACCGGTCGTCGTCCTTATAGACAACCCGGTTCCGGCTTCGGAAATAAACTGAGAAAGCAGTACGCATACCGGCGGCGCCGAACCCCCTCAGCACCTCCGAAACATCTTCTGCCAGCCCTTTGGCAGGCGTTTGGGCGTGGTTGTACATCGTCGTGGTGGTACCGGACTCGATCATCTGGATAGCGGTGTAAATGCTCATCAGATAATGGTCGTAAGGACGCCGGCCCCAACCGGATAGGATCCAGGTCTCTAAGCAATCGTCGATGCACCCATTTTGAAAGGTGCTGACACCGCGGCCGTGATGATGCGCGTTCACCAGGCCCGGTATCACCACATAACTAGGCCCTCCCAGTTCTTCGTCCGCATGATGAGCGGCCTTAATTTCGGCGTAAGTACCCACGGCTTCGATGATACCGCCACGCTGGAAGACAGCCCCATCCGAGATGACCCGACTGACTTGGGATTCGACCCCGGCCTCGCAGATGACGTACTTGCCACGAATGATCGAAGTATTCATGAATCCCTCCGCTATAAGTTCTAAACGGTCGCCTTGTCAGAATTGGCTGGACTATATGAGCCGGGATCTGGGCTGTCAAGAAAAACTCCGGGCTTGTAAGGTCTGCGTTGAATTGCCCGGGGCCGTGGATTACACTTGAGGACAGCCTGAACCACCCGATGCATTGACGGAGAATCCCATGCCCGATCTAGACGGAAAAGTTGCCTTGATTACAGGTGCGGGAGGCATGCGTGGGGTAGGCCGAGCGACGGTCATGAAACTGGCCGGCCGAGGCGCTGATGTTGCGTTGAGCGACGTGCATCGTGAGGTGTCGGACTTGCCGCCAGCCGAGGTTAGGAACGAGTGGGGTGGTATCGAGACCGTATCTCAGGAGGCCCAGGCTCTGGGCCGCCGGGCCGTGCCGATCTATTGCGACCTGTCCGATCCTCGAGAGATCGAGCACTTGGTTGAGCAGACGATGAGTCAGTTTGGGCGTATCGATATCCTGGTCAATAATGCAAGGGCCATAATCGGCAAAGACAAGGTCCCAGTGACGCAGTTGGAAAAAGAGGTCTGGGACCATTTCTTAGCCATCAATACCACCGCCGTGTTTTTAACCACGAAGGCGGTAGCGCCGCACATGATCAACTCGGGCAGAGGTGGCCGTATTATCAACATTGCTTCCAACGCAGGAAAGCAGGCCAGTGCCAATGGGGCAGCCTACTCGGCCTCCAAGTTCGCCGTGGTGGGATTGACCCAGGCCACGGCCATGGATCTGGCGCCCTACAACATCACCGTCAACGCCGTTTGTCCGGGCCCGATCAACACCGACCGGATGAGTTATTGGGAGCGTGACCAAGCCCAAGAACGAGGCATCAGCCAGGAAGAATTCCGGAGTCAGGTGGTCGATAATTCTGCGCAGAACACTCCGCTTGGCCGCATCGCTGAGTCCCAGGACGTGGCCAACATGGTAGCCTTCTTGGCCGGAGACGACGCATCATTCATTACTGGTCAGTCCTACAACGTGAACGGTGGTCAACTCTTCCATTAGGGGGAAAATACCATGACAAACCGTGACACTCAATCAGTGGTATCTAGCACCAAGGCTTACTACGACGGCCCGGCGGACCAGATATACCGCACCATCTGGGGCGACAACATCCACTTAGGCGTGCCTTGTAGCGATAAATGCCCTCACCCAGAGGCCATGGAACACACCAACGAGATCATGGCCCAAGCGGTACATCTAAGCCCGGGCGTCAGAGTGCTGGATTTGGGCTGCGGCTATGGCTCTACGGCGCGTTACTTGGCAAAGAACTACGGCTGCCCCGTCACTGCCACCAACATAAGCGAGAATGAACTGGAGCTGGCCTGGGACCGCACTTTGGAGGCCGGTCTGGGCGAACTTATCGAATACGAATATGGAGACTTCCACGACCTGATATACGCTGATGACTCGTTCCACGTGGTATGGAGCCAAGAGGCTTTCTTACACGCGGCCGACAAGTCAAAGGTCTTGTCTGAATGCCGCCGGGTCCTTGTACCCGGAGGTACCCTGGCCTTCACCGATATTCTGGTGCGGAGCGGCACTCCGGAGGCTGACCGGACCCGGATCTACGACCGTGTCAAGTCTCCAGACATGTGGGACCTGTGTGACTACCAGCAAGCACTGGAAGGACTTGGACTGGAGATAAGTCGTACCGAAGACTGGTCCGAACACGTGGCGCGTTCCTACGGCTGGGTGAGAGAGCAGGTTCTTCAGAACCGGGACAAGCTACTCAGATTGGTTAACACCGAGACTATAGATGGCACTGTAGATGCCTTAGGCTTCTGGGTCGAGGCTGCCAATGCAGGTAAGATTGGCTGGGCGATGTTCATCGCTCAGAAACCTCAACCTTAAATCCGAGAGACCATGCCACCAGAAAACGATTCAGAACTTTTCATCAGCGAGTACACGTCAGAGTTTGTGGACCGATGGGACGAGTTGATCGATTGGGACA
>CAJWGH010000205.1 GCA_913031095.1 uncultured Chloroflexota bacterium
CGGACGATAACATGTCTAGATATCTTCATGGCTACTTATTTAAGCCAGTTCCTAGAATCACCGCTCTAACCAGTAATCTACATCTGGCACCCCTGTCTTCTGCGAAGGCTCGTGCCCGCGAAAAACACATGGTCCCCTGCGAGCATTAGTTCCCACCCCCCAACCGCATAGCACCTGCAACCCATACCCCACGTTCCGCCAGCGTTATGGCGATTCAGTTGATTTCAGTATCGAATACCGATATAGAAACTTGCGGTCAAAAATATTTGGGAATTTCCCGGGGACGGATCCAGAAAAAGAAAGTAATTAAGTGATTATCGTAAAAGATATCGAATTGGAGGAGAAACGAATATGAGAACAGTACTGAGGTCAAAGATTCACCGCGCCTGGGTGACAGATGCTAATCCGGACTACATTGGAAGCATACTGATTGATGAAAACCTGATGGATAAGATCGATCTCTGGAACTTTGAGAAGGTCTTGGTCTGTGACGTGACCAACGGTAACCGCTTCGAGACTTATGCAATCGCAGGTGAACGTGGTTCCGGCGTATGCTCGGTCCAAGGCGCCGCTGCCCGTTTGAGTGCCAAAGGCAACTGCGTGATTATCATGTCCTTCGAGGAGACGAATGTGCCCATCGACCCCCAGATGATTCTGGTTGACGAGGAAAACCGGTTCGTTGAGTACCTGGAGGGATCCAAGAATGTCCAGCAGGTTCACTGAACAAGAAACAGAGGAGTATTACGATTCTGAGGACGCGATTTATCGGGTTGTTTGGGACGAAGATGGGAGTGTCCACTGGGGAGTGTTCGACGACTCTACCGGCGACGATTTCCTGAAGGCAGGCGCCAACTTGGATGCCATGATGGTGACCAAGGGCCGCATAGATGCCTCGTCTAATGTACTGGACCTAGGTTGTGGAAACGGAACCATAGCCATCTGGCTCAGTAGGAATCAAGGTTGCCACGTGACCGGTGTAGACCTGAGTGGAGTTAGGGTTCAGAACGCCAAGGATAAGAGGGCGAGCCTCTCTCAGTCATCTCAGGAAAACCTGATGTTCGAGAAAGCTTCCGCAACGGACCTTCCTTTCGAAGATGGGACTTTCTCGCATCTGTGGAGTCAGGCCACCATCTATCACGTCCCCGATAAGAAGACCGTACTGGAAGAAGCTTATAGAGTTCTTGGAGATGGTGGGATCATGGTCTTTGATGACCTAATCAAGCCACAACCAAACATTAGTGCCGCGGCACAGGAATTTGTCTACGACCGCCTTCTTTATGACACACCCTACAGCTTTGAATCGTACCAGGACGCTTTGAAAGCCGAAGGGTTCAAGATAATTGAGGCCCAGGACCTTTCTCCGCATCTGAAGACTAGCTACCTTCGGTTGTCTGAGCGCACACCCAAGGTAGATTCAAGTGACAAGAATGCCGAGCACTACGCCTGGCTTAGCAACGCTTATCAAGAGACGGCCAAAGCTGTTGACAGAAAAGAGCTCGGTTGGGGCCTGTATATCTGCCAAAAGTGACCTGTGAGACCGTCCTTACCTCATTGTAGGGCTGTTCGGTTGAGTACTCGGTAGGAGCGTTTGTCATGCAAGAAAGCCATAAAAGAGTCCAATGGGTCTATGAGTCAACTAACGACAAGGAGTTGGAGGACCGTTACGACCAATGGGCGGCCGATTACGATAGTGATTTGGCCCAAGAATTTGAGTGGAACGCTCCTCAGAACGCCACCGCCGTCTTTGCTAAACATGTGGACAAGGCTGCTCATATCCTGGACGCAGGGGCTGGTACCGGGCTGGTGGGAGAATGCCTTGCTGAGGTTGGCTATAAAGACATGGTGGCCATGGATCTTTCCCAAGGCATGCTTGAAGAGGCTAAGAGCAAGAATGTTTATAACGCCTTCAATCAGATGGCGTTGGGCGGAACCCTGGATTATGCAACTGACGAATTCGACGCGGTAATCAGCGTCGGAGTATTCACACAAGGACACGCGCCAGCTAATTCCTTCGACGAGCTAGCGCGCATCACCAAACCCGGCGGACTGATCGTATTCAGTCTGAGAGTGGACACCTACGAATCAGCGGGTTTCAAGCAACAGCAATCTGGGATGGAAGAGTCTGGAATCTGGCAGCTAGCCGAGATGACCGACGAGTACCAGCCGATGCCGCAAGGCGAACCTGAAGTCTGGCACCGCATCTGGGCCTACCGGGTCAACTAAAGACCATTTCCAGCCCAGCTCCATTGCGATGCTATCGGTGTGATTTACCCTTCAGATAAGAAGTCATCAATCGTTTGCGCCAACTCCTGAGGCTTGTGGTATCCGATGTCGTGGATAGTCTCAGGAATCCAATGGACCCGGCCATTCTTTAGTCCTTTTTCGGCGGCATCCACCATCCGGCGGCGTGTCTCGGCGAATTCGGTATTGGCCCGCTCAGAGGTCGGCCCGGCGGGTACGATTAAAGTCGGGCATTCGATTCGAGGCATGGTTTCGGAAGCCGGTTCATCCCACATGGCACGGATCGTCTGAGCGTGTTTATCTGGACGCAAGATGTCCTGGATTTGCCCGTCCTCATCTTCGTAGACCATGGTCTGGACGATGCGCTCGATCTCAGTATTCCAGATTACCCCTAACTGATTGCGCAGCCTGTCTAGGAATTCCTCCCTGTTGCCAGTGACGTCTCTGGGGCGGACTCGGTGGGAGAAGGCCTCCCAAGTTGCACCGGGGAATAGCCTGCCGTCTAGGAACCCTCCATCAATCATGATCAACCTTTCGACGCGGTCAGGACAGTTGGCGGCGAAATTGGTCGCCACATTGCCGCCCCAGGAATGGCCCATCACCGAGACCTTGTCAAGTCCGATGTGGTCCAACAACCCAACCAAGTCATTGGAAAGAGTCAGCCAGTCATAACCGGAAGGCGCGCTGGTGGTCTGGCCGTGGCCGCGTTGGTCGGGAGCGTAGATATGGTATCGGTCCCGAAGCAGGGGTGCGATTATGTCGTACCAATGGGCGGAAGAAGCCAGTCCGTGTAGGGCCAGCAAAGGTTGGCCGGCGCCGCCCCAATCCAAGTAGCGGACCTTTAACTCACCGATGTCAATCCAATTCTCTTGCGGTGGAGAACCTTGCACGTGTTTGTCTGCCAATCTGATATCTCCGCACCGGGTATTACAGCTTGGATATTAGTATATCAACGCTCGGAATACCCTGGAAATAAACCTGGCGCCATACTGGTTATTGTTGGTCAAGTTCCATCTGTAGTAG
>CAJWGH010000206.1 GCA_913031095.1 uncultured Chloroflexota bacterium
ATGTCCGGCGCGGTTCAACTGCTGGGCAGCGGCCAGGCCCGACGGTCCAGAGCCGACCACCGCTACTTTTTTCCCGGTGCGCTTGGCCGGCAGCTGCGGCTTCATCCAACCGTTCTCGTAACCTCGCTCGGCAATCTCTTTCTCGATGTACTCAATGGTAACTGGGTCAGAATTTATGCTTAGGACACAGCTGGCCTCACAAGGAGCAGGACACACTCGGCCGGTGAATTCAGGGAAGTTGTTAGTAGAAAGAAGCGTAGCCAAGGCGCTCTCCCAGTCGCCTTTATATACCTGGTCGTTGAACTCAGGAATGATGTTTCCTAGAGGGCAGCCCATATGACAGAAGGGCACGGCGCAATCCATGCAACGGGAGCTTTGCTCACGGGCTTGTTCTTCGCCCCAGGGCTGGTAGAACTCGCGGTAGTCGCCCTTTCTCTCCGTTGGGGATCGCCTCTGTGGAGGTTGGCGGCCGGATTCTATGAAGCCTGTCGGTTTACCCATTTCCGACCGCTTCAAGTTCCCGTTCCGTACCGTCTTGGAGTCTGCGTTTCCGCTCTTCCAGGACTCGACGGTAATCCCTGGGCATGATCTTCTTGAACCGCTTCAAAGCCACATCCCAACCGCCGAGAATCTCAGTGGCCGAGGTGCTACCAGTATATTTCTTGTGGTCTTCGATAAGCCCTTTAAGGAGTGCGACGTCTTCGACATCGGTCACTTCTTCCATGTCGGCCATGCCGTCATTGAATGAGATTTTTAGGCATTCATATTTGTCATAAACGAATGCGATCCCACCGCTCATACCCGCGGCGAAGTTCCGGCCGGTGGGGCCCAATACCACGGCGACACCACCGGTCATATATTCGCAGCCATGGTCCCCCACGGCTTCAACGACTGTCCTCACTCCGCTGTTGCGGACACAGAACCGCTCGCCGGCCATACCGCGAATAAACACATCACCGCCGGTAGCCCCATACATCGCCACATTGCCTATTATGATGTTCTCTTCTGGCACAAATGTAGAATCGGGGTGGGGGGTGACCACTATTCGGCCACCGGACATCCCCTTGCCCATGTAATCGTTGGTGTCTCCGTGCAGGTTAACGTTTATGCCCCGGGCCAAGAACGCGCCGAAGCTCTGCCCGGCTGACCCTGTAAGTTTGATGTTGATCGTGCCATCCGGCAGGCCATCTTCACCATACTCTTTGGCAATCTTTCCGCTAAGCATGGCTCCAACAGTTCGGTTGGAATTGTAGATCGGCAAATCGATATCAACCTTAGTGCGGTTGTCCAAAGCCGGCTGCGCCTGAGCGATCAACTCATTATCTAGCGCTTTATCCAGGCCGTGGTCTTGCTCACGGTCGCAATAAACGGGTTCATTCGGGTCGTTGGACTCCTGGCGGTACAGCAGTCGGGAGAAGTCCATTCCTTGAGATTTCCAGTGATTCGCAGCGTCCTGGTAATCTAGAACATCTGTCCGACCAATCATCTCGGCCACCGTCCGAAAACCAACCTCGGCCATGATCTCCCGCATCTCCTCCGCAACGAACATGAAGTAAGTGACTAAGTCTTCTGGCGTGCCTGCGAATTGCTTGCGGAGTTCTGGGTCTTGTGTCGCGATTCCCACAGAACAGGTATTCATGTGGCATTTGCGGAGCATGATACAACCACTCACTACCAGGGCTGAAGTGGCAAAACCGAATTCTTCAGCTCCCAGCAATGTGGCGATGGCCGCATCACGGCCGGTTTTCAGTTGACCGTCGGTCTGGAGCACGATACGGCTCCGTAGTCCATTTGCAACCAATACTTGTTGGGTCTCAGCGACGCCCAGTTCCCATGGTATCCCGGCATGTTTGATGGAAGATTCAGGGGATGCGCCGGTGCCTCCGTCATGTCCGCTAATCAGCACCACGTCACCGTGGCCTTTGGCAACGCCAGCCGCGATGGTCCCGACGCCGACCTCGGCCACCAGTTTCACGTGAATCCTAGCGTCCGGGTTAATATTCTTCAGGTCGTGGATCAACTGGGCCAAGTCTTCAATGGAATAGATGTCGTGATGCGGCGGCGGCGAAATCAACTCCACACCCGGCGTGGTCTTCCTCACACTTCCGATATATTCATCAACCTTGTGGCCAGGAAGCTGTCCGCCTTCACCGGGTTTGGCCCCTTGAGCCATCTTAATCTGCAGATCGGTGGCGTTAATCAAGTAGTTCGCTGTCACGCCGAACCTACCCGAAGCTACCTGCTTGATGGCGCTACTCCGGGAGTCACCATTCTCATCTAATACGTAACGCAGGTAATCCTCTCCGCCTTCCCCTGTGTTGCTCCGCGCACCAATCCGGTTCATGGCAATCGCCATGGCTTCGTGAGCCTCACGGCTGATGGAGCCTAATGAAGCCGCCCCGGTGGCGAACCGTTTCACTATCTCCGAAGCTGGTTCCACTTCATCAATGGGTACTGGCTTCAGGTCTTTCCTAAAGTTCAGCAGGCCGCGCAGATTGGCCAATCGCCGAGTCTCGTCATCCGACCGGCGACTGAATTCTTTATATGCGCCCCAGCTGTTTGTTCTGGCGGCGTGTTGCAGCTTCGCGATAATTTCAGGGTTCCATTGGTGGTGCTCCCCGTCGCGTCGCCACTGATACGCCCCGCCCATATCGAGGTCCTGTTTAGTAGCTATCTTTGGCGAATCAAAGGCGAGGTGGTGACGGTCTGAAGTCTCACGTTCTAGTCCATCTAGGCCGATACCGCCAACCCGAGACGGTGTCCACGTGAAATACTCGTCGATTAGCTCTTGGTTTAGGCCGATTGCTTCGAATATCTGTGCGCCTCTGTAGCTCTGAACCGTGGATATGCCCATCTTGGACATCACTTTCAGCACGCCTTTTTCATTGGCCTTGATGAAATTCTTCTGAGCGTATCCGGGTTTGGTGCCGTTTATCTGATCAGTCTCGGCCAAGTCTTTGACAGTGGCCAGAGCCAAGTACGGGTTGACTGCACCAGCGCCATAGCCAATGAGCAATGCAAAGTGGTGGACTTCTCTGGCATCACCAGATTCCAGCACGAGACCTACCTTGGTCCGGGTGCCTTCTCGAATCAGGTGGTGGTGAACCGCAGAGACGGTCAGCAAGCTGGGAATCGGCACCCAGCGACTGTCTGCTCCGCGGTCTGATAATACAATTATCGAGCGGCCATTCTCAATGGATTCGGACGCCTGAGCCGTGAGTATATCCAGAGCCGTCTTGAGAGCCCCATCTCCAGCCTCTC
>CAJWGH010000207.1 GCA_913031095.1 uncultured Chloroflexota bacterium
GCATGAGATTACCGGTTTCGCGGTAATATTCCGACCCCCACGGGAATTCGGTAAACTGAAAACTGAGGTTTTCAGTGACACTTGCAACAGCTTCTAGAGCTTTCCGGCCTTCATCGATGACCTCCAAGCCTACGCCATCTCCCGGTATGACTGCGACTTTGTAATCTGCCATTATGGTCCTTATAGATCCTGTTTGTTATCGAGCGATCCGTTCAAACGTCCACTCGTTGCACACCGCCGCCTAGCAGACGGAAATGGTATACCGAGTCGGCGTCCGGAAAGGCCTCTAATGCCTTATGGTAAGTTGATTTGCCGCGGCGCTCTCTGGCGTCCAAGAGGACGCCCATAATCGTGCCGCTATGGCCGACGTTCACTCCTACAGCGCCTACCGACTCAGCAAATTCTTTTACTTCACCTAGCCGTGGCTTAGCGAGAACAGCCTGGCTGGCATCGGCGCTGATGCTAGCGCCCTGGCCCACCAACACTGGGTCCTCGTTGGTGATACCGAGCCTGAGTAGGCGTAGAGCCTCGGTCGTCTGGTCGTCGACATTCTGCCAACGCTGGAATCGGTCCACCATGTTGAACTGTACCGTATCGACCGTGCCACCCAGGTCGAGGGCCACTATCTCCATCGGTGGCGGCGGGCCCAGGCTCTCTCGAATGATGCCCGCTCGGTGGTCAAACAGCGCTACGCCTGGAATCATTATGCCGTCTGTAGGCTCGATAGACAGAGCGATCTGGGCGATCTGATAGGGCGTCAGTTCCTGCCCTAGAGCAAGGCCAGTGGCGGCGATGGCAGCTGCCAAGTCGGCGCTGCTACTGGCCATACCCTTGCCTCTAGGAATGGGGTTGTTAATGGTTAACTTGGCCCTGGCTTTGGCGTTTTTGAGTTGAGAGAGGGCCCGACGGACAGCCGCCGCGGTTTTGTCACAACCTTCGGGTGTCTCCACACCTGGACCGTCGGAGTAAAGATCTACCGTGACCCGGGAATAGAAGTCTATAGGACAGGTTACGAGAAAATGTATCCCTTCAATAACGCCCTGGGCCAACTCGCCGCACACACCTGGCGCACGCACCGTCGCGCTGCCGATTAACAACGCTCCGTCTTCTTCCGAATCTTCTGAACTATTTCCGATTGACGAGCCCAAAAGGTATGCTACTCCGTACCTGCAGGTTTTATCTTACTCGGTATCCCGGCTACTACCATGTAAACTTCGGTGGCGTTGGCTGCGATCCGTTGGTTAACCGTGCCCAAGAGGTCTTGAAAACGGCGTCCCAGAGGATCTGCCGACACCAAGCTTAAGCCCACCTCACTGCTTACTAGGACGAACGCCTGGCGGGCGCCCGCAATCAGATTCAGAAGCTTGTCTGCCTCGCCAGTCACGACCTTTTCCTGGGTTTGGCTGTCTTCGGTTTGCTGCTCCATCAATAGATTGGCGACCCAAGCGTCTACCGAATCAATGATTACCACGCCTATGCTATCTCCCTTTTGAAGCAAAGGCGAAATCCTCTCCGCTAGTTTGATGGGTTCTTCCAAAGTGGGCCAATCCTGCGGCCTGGATTCCTGGTGCCGTTGGATGCGGTCTTTCATCTCCTCATCGAAAGCCACGCCGGTCGCCACATAGAGCGCTGGTTGGCCAGCTACCTGGCTGAGCTCGATTACCAAGCTTTCTGCATAGGCGCTCTTTCCCGATTTTACGCCTCCCAGCACAAAACAAAGCCGGGGAGCCATTACACGCGGGCCGCATCGTAATCGCGGCTAAGTCCAGATAAACGGTAGATCAGTTCCATATCCATGCTGGAGCGGACCCAGTCTGCTAGTTTGTCATACTCTCTGTCCAGGTCGAGACCACTAGGTGTATCAGGCAGGGAAACACCCTTGCGGCGCGCCAGTTCCTTGAGAATCTCGTTCCTAAGTTCTCCGTTATGGAACAGCCCGTGGATATAGGTTCCCATCACATTCCCCGAGGCATTTAACGCGCCCTCAGGGTCGCCAGGTCCAGTCACAGAAACATCGGCGCGGTCTTCGATGAGGAACGGGGTTGAAATTCCTTCTCCCATCGTCCTGCCCATATGAATCTCGTACCCGCTGACTGGCATCCCCGCTGCGCCTGCCAGCAAACCCGATGCCCCGGTCACCTTACCGTTGATCCGGTGGGTCTCTTTGCTGCCTTCGAAAACAGTAGTGAGTTCCATCAAACCCAGACCCTCGAGCTCCGTGATAGACGATTCTATCTGCTCCGGGTCGCTGACCTTGGTTCCCAGCATCTGATAGCCGCCACAGATACCCACAACCGCCGCACCGCCAGCGTGTAGTTCCTTCACAGCTTTGCTCAGTCCTTGGTCGTTCATCCACGCCAGGTCAGGGATAGTCGTTTTCGTGCCTGGAATAATCACCAGGTCAGGCCGGCCGAGTTGGGCGAGAGAATCAACGTAACGCAGATCCACGCCTGGGTGGCGGGAAAGTGGGTCGAAATCATCAAAGTTGGCGATATGGGGGAGGCGGAGCACAGCAACATCCAAGACAGACTGTGAAGTACCTCCCGTGGAATGGTCCAAGGCGACTGAGTCTTCTTCGGGGATGTGTATGTCGCGGTAGTGGTGTATCAGGCCCGCCACGGGGATGCCGGTCCGCTCTTCGAGCCAGGTGATGCCGTCCGTGAGCAGTGCAGGGTCCCCTCGAAATTTATTGATGACCAACCCTTTTACGATATCCCTTTCCTCAGGTTCCAGGAGCTCCAATGTGCCTACCAAAGACGCAAACACCCCGCCCCGGTCGATATCACCGCACAGCAGCACGGGCGCGTTGGCATAGAGCGCCACACGCATATTCACGATCTCTGTGGCTTTCAAGTTAATCTCAGCCGGGCTGCCAGCGCCCTCGGCTACGACGATATCAAAATCCTCGCGCAGGGAGTCCAGAGAGGTGTGGACCGCTTCCCAGAGTTGAGGTTTGAGGCCGAAGTAGTCTCGGGCCTTGGCTGAGATCATAGGTCGTCCCATCACGACAACCTGGGAGATATGGTCAGCCTCTGGTTTTAGCAGAACCGGGTTCATTTCGACCCTGGCATCCACACCCGCGGCATCCGCCTGAACCGCTTGGGCTCGTCCAATCTCTCCGCCATCGGCAGTTACATACGAGTTGTTAGACATGTTCTGGGCTTTGAAGGGAGCTACCCGGAACCCGTCCTGTCGGAATATGCGGCAGAGGGCAGATACCAGCACACTCTTCCC
>CAJWGH010000208.1 GCA_913031095.1 uncultured Chloroflexota bacterium
CCCCGAATCATCTGGTCTGCGTGACGCGGGTCTACGTTTGTTTTGATGTGCAGTTCAACGGTCTCGTCAAACTTGGCCGTGGAAACTGTCTTGAGTAGTTCCATGGCTTCTAACGGAGAGTAATTCCTTTCTAGGTCTACTTTATCCAGGACGGAACTGAACCGCCGGCTGTGCTTGACCATTGTCGCTATTCTCCTACGTCGATGCCCATGCTGCGGGCAGTGCCGGCGATTATCTGCATCGCTTCGTCTACGCCGCCTGCATTGAGGTCAGCCAACTTAGTTTCCGCAATCTCGCGAAGCTGCTGTTTACTGATGGTCCCGACGGTACCTTCGCGGAACTCGGAGATACCTTTTTCGACTCCCGCAGCTTTTCGCAACATGTCCGACGCTGGGGGCGTCCGGGTTACGAAGGTGAATGACCGGTCTTCATAGACAGTCAGATGGACCGGCACGATGGATCCGGCTTGTGTGGCAGTCTTGGAGTTGTATTCCTTGACAAAGCCCATGATATTTACGCCGTGTTGGCCCAGCGCGGGGCCTACTGGAGGGGCGGGTGTTGCCTTCCCGGCTTCCAGCTGCAATTTGATGATGGCTCTAACTTTCTTCGCCAACAGGAGCTCCTTCAGATACTCTCTTGTTTGTTCTCAATCTCAGCTTTCAAATCGGATCTCTAGATTCGCTCCACTTGGAGGAAATCCAGTTCGACAGGTGTTTCACGCCCGAAAAAGGATACCATAACGCGAACTTTTCCCTTGCTCTCGTCCACGTCGTTGATGGAGCCGATGAAGTCTACGAACGGGCCTTCTGTGATTCGCACCGTCTCGCCGCGTTCCAGTCCGATGTTCACACGAGTCGGGTCGGAGTCCACCTGCTTGAGGATGCTCTCCATCTGCTTGTCTTCAAGCGGAACCGGCTTGGGTCGTTTATCGTGTTCGTCCTCGGTTGAGACGAACCCGGTTACCCCAGGGGTGTTGCGGACGGCATACCAGCTTTCATCATCCATAGTCATTTGGACCAAGATATAGCCGGGGAACAGTTTTTTACGTTCAGATTTACGCTGGCCGTCTTTGAAGACGACCTCCTCCTCAGTCGGAACCAAGACCTCGTTAATCCGCTCCTGCATGTCCAGGCTCTGGATGCGCAGGCGGAGGTTCTTTTCTACAAGGTCTTCCTGGCCGGAATATGTGTGGACTATATACCAACGAGGACCTTGGGTTTCTTCGGCTTCCGATGTGTTACTAGTAGTCATGATGCAATATCCGATTCCTGGTCAATCAGAAATGGGACACGCCGCTGGGCGCCTCCCATCCCTGTACAAGTCAACCAAACCGGTTCGCTTTGGTTATTTAGAAAATCACCCGTGCGAACACTTCGGCAAATATCCGGTCCAGACCTCCTAGGAAGAACCCGGCTGCGATGGCTAGGATGATGACCACCGTCGTCAGCCGTGCTGTTTCTTCCCGGCTGGGCCAGACTGACTTTCGCAGCTCTGAGTAGGTCTCCCTAAGGAAACTTACAGGACCAACCCGCGCACCGCCTGAGGGTGCGACGATACGTTGACTGCGCGTTGATGCCCGGGCCATCGGGTTCTACCTCACTTCGCGGTGGGTTTTATGAGTACGGCATCTGGAGCAATATTTGCGCAATTCCACCCGGTTGGGATCATTGCGTCGGTTCTTTACCGTTGTGTAATTACGCTCCCGGCAGTCGCCGCATTGCATGGTGATAATCTGACGGACATCGGCTGTCTTTCTGGCCATGTCTTAATCCACTACCTTGGTGATTACTCCGGAACCCACTGTGCGGCCGCCTTCGCGAATGGCGAAGCGCATCTGCTCTTCGATCGGCACCGGGCTCATCAGTTCAATCTCCATCTTCACGTTGTCACCAGGCATGACCATCTCAACTCCATCGGGGAGTGTGCACTCGCCAGTGATGTCGGAGGTCCGGATGTAGAACTGGGGCTTGTAGCCGGAGAAGAACGGAGTGTGCCGTCCACCTTCGTCACGGCTCAGGATGTAAACCTCGGCCTCGGCTTTGGTGTAGGGTTTCATTGTTCCGGGCGCTACTAGAACCTGACCGCGCTCCACTTCTTCTCGGTCCACGCCGCGGAGTAGGATGCCTACGGCATCGCCGGCTTGTGTGGTGTCCAGGTTCTTGTGAAACATTTCTAGTCCGGTGGCAACGGTCTCGCGAACGTCGCCCCAGCGGATGATCTCGACAGGTGAACCAACCTTCAAGGTGCCCCGCTCAACCCGGCCGGTGACCACGGTGCCGCGGCCCTTGATGCCGAAGACGTCTTCGATGGGCATGAGGAACGGTCGGTCGGTGACACGCTCAGGCATAGGGATGTACTCGTCCATAGTCTTGACAAGTTCTTTAATCTGCTCGGCGGCATCGGCGTCGCCCTCAATGGCTTTCAGGCCACTGACTCGGACGATAGGAGTGTCGTCGCCGGGGAAGTCGTAGCGGTTCAGAAGGTCGCGAACCTCAAGTTCCACCAGTTCCAAGAGCTCTTCGTCATCCATCACGTCGCACTTGTTAAGTGCAACCAGAATCTTGGGCACCTCAACCTGGCGGGCTAAGAGGATGTGTTCCCGAGTCTGTGGCATGGGACCGTCTGGGGCGCTCACAACCAGAATCGCGCCATCCATCTGGGCCGCACCGGTAATCATGTTCTTGATGTAGTCAGCGTGGCCAGGGCAGTCGACATGGGCATAGTGACGGGTGTCTGACTCATACTCGACATGAGCGATAGCGATAGTTACGCCACGCGCCTTCTCTTCTGGAGCGTTGTCGATGCTGTCCATGTCTAGGTAGCTGGCCATACCCTGTTCAGACTGGACCTTGGTGATGGCCGAGGTCAGTGTGGTCTTTCCATGGTCAACGTGTCCGATGGTGCCGACATTTACGTGGGCCTTCGTCCGATCGAATTGCTGCTTAGCCATCTTTTAGGTGTCCTCCCTACTACTCTTACTCGGGCCCTGGTTTTGTTATTGGGTCCGATTCTTGCTGGAGCCCAGAGGCGGGATTGAACCGCCGACCTCGTTCTTACCAAGAACGCGCTCTACCCCTGAGCTATCTGGGCTGATAGATTAACGGCTGTCTGTGCCTAATTAAACGGATCTATCAGTTTGTTGTGAATATTTTCCCCGGAAACTTGTTCTGGAAGAGATTAAGTTTGGTGGAGGGGGCAGGATTCGAACCTGCGAAGCCCTTCCGGACGCCAGAT
>CAJWGH010000209.1 GCA_913031095.1 uncultured Chloroflexota bacterium
ATCCATGCCCTCGCAACCGAATGCCTCCAAGGTCAGTATTCCGAAATGGGACAGGAGCGTCTGGCGGGCCTCATCCGGATGGAAGGCGATGGATTCAACCGGCGTTATCTCAAATCTTTTATTGTATCCAACCGCTTCTGCCCAATCTGGACCGCCCACTCCATCGGAGACCAGCACCTCAGCAGCTTCAATACGCTCCAATTCCAATGGCAGTTCATCTAAGGAAAGCTCTGTGGCCGAGAACTCTCCTGTGGTGATGTCTATGTAGGCCAGCCCAGCTCGGCCCTCATTCTCTGAAACGGCCGCAAGGTAGTTGTTAGTTTTCTGGTCCAGTAGGGCCGACTCTAACACGGTACCCGGGGTGACAACCCGGACGACATCGCGGTCAACCAAGCCCTTGGATGTAGCTGGGTCGGAGGTCTGTTCACAGATGGCGACTTTATGACCTTTTTTGATTAAGCGTAAAAGGTAGTTGTCCAATGCGTGGACGGGCACTCCGGCCAGAGGGACTTTCAGATCTTTACCCATGCTGCGAGAGGTCAAGGTGATTTCGAGTTCCTTAGCGGCGAGGACGGCGTCGTCGTCAAAGGTCTCGTAGAAGTCGCCCATCCTGAACAACAATATGGAATCGGGGTGGTCAGCCTTGATCTTGAGATATTGGCGGCGAATCGGTGTCACTACCCAACCCTTCCCTAAAGCTTAACCGCGGTTACACCAAGATGATTACGTAAAGGATTTTACTATCAATTCCGTCGAATAGGAGCCTTTTGACACTTATGGTTCGAAATTGAATCACAGGAGGCAAGACACTTACCGACAGCGTGAGCCCCCATTTCCGATTACGTCAAGAGTACCGTCTGCTTCTGATCTAACCTTCCATCTTGCATAGGAGGAGGGATTATTGCCGTTATTTAACGCTGACGATTATTCCTTCCAGAAGCGCTCTTCTACGAATCTCCAGCCCTGAGGAGGTAATTTTTCTTTCATCTCTTCAATCATTCCAGGATGACCACAGGCATACACCATTGTGTCGTCTGTGGGCAGGTCGAACTTGACCAGGTACTCTTCGGCTATGGTATTGACCCGGCCGGTGGCGCCCTTCCATCCGGCATTCCGGTTCTCGGTAGGACGGCTGATTGTGGGAACGAATTTGACTACGTCAGGATGTTTTTCCGCAAGTTCGATGAGTTCGCCATCGTACGTCAATTCATCCACATAACTGGCGCCGTACATAATGTAAAAACGATTACCTTCCTCTTTGCCATCGTGCAGGTACTGGCGCACCATACTCATAAAAGGGGCGACGCCGGTGACCGTGGAAAGCATGAAATGGTGGTGCGCCTTCTTATCCTGAAGGAATATGCCCTTGGCCCGAGGGCGCACCGACATTTTATCGTACAGCTTTAAGGCCCACATCAGGGGGGTCAATTCCCCGTCAGGAACCAGTTCAACGAAGATCTCAAGGTTCTTCTCGTAGGGCGCCGACACTATCGAATATGCCCGTTCAATATTGCCCAAGCCCAGAGTGCAATATTGGCCAGCCTTGAAGTCGAATTTCTCGGAAATTTCGACCTTGATTACCATTAAATCTTCGGTCACGTCCCGCCGTCCAACCAACGTGGCCGTGGGGAAATCTGGGTTTGGGGTCAAATCTATTATGTCGCCTGAATCCGCGGTTGTTACCTTGACCATAGGTACTCCTTCAGATGCCTGTCGTTAATTATCCTAAGCCCGGCCAAACCTTCCAGGCGTAAACAAATGCTCGCTCCTACTCGCCCTTGCCTACGCGAGCCCGGCATATGTCCAGTCCCGGTACCCGAGATGCGGGCTCTGTCTCTTCGGAGGCCTGAAGGTCCACTGCAAATTGCCCAAAAAGAGCAGTTGAAGCAACCACCCCGACAGGAATCCTTTCGTTTATATGGGCCAAGCCGACGAGTTTGCCGATACCCATGTCGACCACGACCTTATTGCCATCTTCGATAGACAGCGAAGCTGCGTCTCTGGGGTTCAATTCAACCAACTCGTCTCTCTCTATGGTATTTTGACGCCCTTCTACTATCTTAATCTTTCGTTCCTGCTGCAGCAGCACCCGGCCAGGCACGAACCAGAGCGGAAAATTGGCGTCCCTTGCATCTTCATCGGATACAAAACTCGGCGTTATCGGTTCGGCTAGTCTGGCCGCGTAGCCGCTCTCATAAAGGATAGATGTGCCGTTGCCGCCGCTTTGAATGGGCCATTGCAGGCCCCGATCCTCGCGGCTGGCGTATAGCACTTGAGTCGGCTGAGGGCTTTTGAGATCGGTCTTGAACACCAGCCCGCCTTGGTTGGCAAGACTCCGGTAGGAAACATTGGCATATATGGGTGCGACCTTGGCTATTTCATCCATTGTCTCAGAGGGTGATCCTAGTAGAAAGCCGGGCGCTCCCATCTTGTGGGCTACGTCGCAGATCACTCGCCACTCAGGACGTGAGCCATCAATCGGCAGTTCTTTACCTGGTTTTAGACGCTGGATACGCCGCTCCAGGTTAGTGAAAGTACCTTCTTTCTCATCGAAGGTCGCGCGGGGGAGAACGACGTCAGCCCGATTGGCAGCTTCATTGAGGAACGAGTCGCAGACAACTAGAAATTCCAGGTTGTCTAAAGCGGATAGCCCGTCTCCCAATTTACCATTGCTGAAGTTAGGACTGTCTCCGATGAGAAACATCGACTTGATCTGCCCGTTGGCCGCGCCTTCGATTATATGGCTTAGACCCAATCCGGGTATCTCGGGTATAGTCGTGTCCCAGAGGGTCTCAACAGCATGTCGGTCCGCAGAAACTGAAACTCTGCGGTAACCGGGGAGGCGATCCGGCACGCAGCCAACGTCCCAGGCTCCTTGCTCATTGGCCCCGCGCCGCATTGGGTATATGCCGGCCCCCGGTTTGCCCAGGTTCCCTGTAATCAAAGCCAGGTTGACCAAAGACAAAACACAGTCTCGCGTAAACCTCGACTCGACGTTGTCTAGGGCGTAAACCAAAGCACCGGTGTCAGCCTCGCCGTAAAGGCGAGCCGCTTCTGCAATATCCGGCAGTGGAACCTGCGTAATCTTGGAAATATTCCCAAGATCCAAGGCCCTCAGTGCGTACTGCAGAGTGGCCGGGCTTTCGCAGTTCTCGGCAAGCCAATCATCTTTTTGCAAACCTTGGTCAATCACCGATTTCAGCAGGCCGCCCAGCAAAAGTT
>CAJWGH010000210.1 GCA_913031095.1 uncultured Chloroflexota bacterium
AGTAGAGCAGACGCTATCGAGAACCACGCGGAGGGGCTGGCGTTCCAATGGGGCACCTGCGTTATCGCGGGCGGTCAGGTATGGGTCGTCGGTCAGCGCCGTGTTGACGCCAACTAGGATGGCATCGCAGACGCGGCGCATCGCTTGGACGTACCCGCGCGCCTCTGGTCCCGTCACCCATTTAGAGTCTCCGGTGTGAGTTGCAATCTTGCCGTCCAAAGTCATGGCGTATTTGACGGTGACGAACGGAGTCCCTGTTTCTATATGTTTGGCGAAAGCTTCATAGAGTTCTTGTGCTCCACCGGCCTCTTCCTCCACTACCTGGATCCCGGCGGCTTCGAGCTCATCGCGTCCTTTACCAAAAACGCTGGGGTTTGGGTCTATGACCGCAAAGTGTACCTCTGTTACTCCGGCGGTGATGATGGCTTGTGTGCAGGGAGGGGTGCGTCCCCAGGTGCAGCAGGGCTCGAGGGTAGTGTAGAGGATGGCGCCTCGCGCTTGTTCAGCAGCCTGTTTCAGTGCAACTATCTCGGCGTGGTCTTGGCCAGGGGGCTGAGTGGCTCCGCTGCCGACCTCGACTCCATCTTTCACCAACACCGCGCCAACTGCGGGATTGGGACTGGTGGACCCAATGGCCTCATAGGCCAACTCAACAGCCCGCTGCATGTGGCTCATGGGCCTCGTTAAGACGCCTGCTGGGAGCCCGGCGCTACGAAGTCCTGGCTGAACCGACTGGCGGTGGGAACGGTTTGTCCCTGGTACTTGCTGCCCAGGGATTCTGAGCCATAGAGTCGATCGGCGGGGGTGGTGAGGCGTAGATAAGATATCTGCCCGATCTTCATGCCTTTGTAGAGGGTTATGGGCAGGCGGGCCAGGTTGCTCAATTCCAGGGTGAGGTGCCCTTTCCAACCAGGATCGACGAACCCGGCGGTGGAGTGAATCACCAGCCCAATGCGACCCAAACTGCTCTTTCCTTCAAGTCGCGCGACGAGGTCGTCGGGGAGTTCGATGTTCTCCAGAGTACTGCCTAGAACAAACTCGCCCGGATGAAGGATGAAGGGGCTTTTCTCCTGTATCTCGACCATCTGGGTTAGGTCTTCCAGGCTCTCTTTTACGTCTATATATGGCCGGCGGGAGTTGGCGAAGACTAGGACTCGCCCATCCAGATGTAGGTCTACGCTGGCTGGTTGAATGTCATCTGGATCCAGGGGTGAGATTACGATACGCCCCTTGGCCAACTCTTCTTTGATGGTCCGGTCGCTTAAGACCATATCACTCCAACAAAAACATTCTTCGGATAGCCTCTGGCCCTTGTGCCTTAGACAGCAGGATTCTAACAACCCTGTTATGGCCCCGCAAGTGAGAATGAGTCCATCAGATGAGGAGTCGGCGGGGATTGAACGAGTCAAAGTTTTTGACGGTACCGTCCTGCCTCCTAGGTTACAATTTCTTCTGAGACCTAAATCGACCGATGCCTAATCAGCGATGGCGAACACTCCCTGGACGTTCACGTGAACGTCCAGTTCTCCCGACAAGATGTCGGTGGAGTGGTCACCAACAAACCCGAAGGCCGCAGACTCCATCCGGGCGGAGGGTTGGCCAAGGAATCCTCCTGACTCGCGAAGGAAGACCAGCTTCCCAAGTTCGATTCCTGCTAGAGACGCCATGGAATTGGCTTTGGTTAGCAGGTCATCGATTGCTTCTTCGCGGGCCATATTCTGAAGGGTCTTACTGTCTTCGATGATGAAGTTGACTTTGTTGATGCGCACCAGGTTGCCGGCGGCTTCGCTTGCTCCATCAATAATACTGCCCATGCTATCGAGGTTCCGGACCTTGACGGTGAGGGTGTTGGTTACCTGGTAGCCGACGAGCACCCTCTCGAACTCGGTACGACATTCGGTGCCCTTTTGATTATGCATCACGGTCTTCTCGACCGAGTCAGGTACGGGCACGCCCAAAGACGCCCTATCGGTAACAGCACCCTCTTCTTTCGTGAGGTTAGTGCAAAGCCTGATTTCTTGTGTGTCGTACCGGGGGTTGATGCTGAACTGGCTGGTCTGCATATCCCGGTCCTGTATTTCGTTAGCCCTGAGCACGGAAATTACTGCCTCGATTGCCCCCGCCGCTATGTTGCGCGCTTCAGAAGCTCTGTCCGCCAGGGCTTCCACTCCGAGGTTGAGTATGCCCAGATCAGGATTACCAGTGGACTTGCCGGCGCCGCTGACCCAGATGCCGGTGCTTTCCATGGAACCAGATTCCAGCAATTGGCCTGCTGCGCTGTAACCGGCCGGTGCAGTCAAGAATTCGGCGATGTTTGCCGGCGACCCATTCTCGGTGCCGGCAGAGCCGCAGGCCGCTGCCAGCATTAAGGCCAAGGCTGCTCCCAGTAGCACCACCATATTCTTGCTTCGGATCACCGTTTGGACCATGATGTTCATCTCTCCTGGGATTTCGCCTATTGGCGTTGTTTACATGGGTTTAAGACCTGTGGAGCATAAGGAAAAGATCTCGAGGGCTATAAACCGCTCTGTCAGGGTCATTCAACTGAGACCCTGTGGTCAAGTTGTCCAACGAGCACCACAGACTACTAAGAACAGAATGGACAGACCTTCGGCGGTAACTTCAAGAACAGGCTACCAAGCTGAAGTGCCCCCAACGACTGCATTGTCGACCGCAGGGCCTTTAGCTATTCCAGATATAATCGCGGGCTCCTCTTCTGGCTCTCCGAGAGAAACTCGACTTGATTAGAAGGTAGATTGACTGTGTTGGGCCTCGTGGTTCGCCGCGGTAGGTGTCAGGTAGATGGTTTGGCGAGACCGTAAGTCGGGACGTATGGGAGAGTAGCATGTCGCGACATGTATTGTAGACGACCCGCATCACCGAGGTCGGTGGGTTCTCTCCCCAGAAGCTGTTGAAAGTGCAGTAGGCCAAAACGGAACTATTCTGCCCGGTGCCCTCGACTAAAGCCGTATTGCAGAGCATCTTTTTGGGCCAGGTTATAGGTCTGGCCTTGGGGGTTCAACAACGCAGCTGTAAGAGTTGACCCGTCCTGCCCGATCTTCGACCAGCAGGTTGGTGACGGGAGATATGTGGTTGATTTCCGCCATGGATGCTCGAACTAGCCGCGTGATACATAAATATCCCCGACGGGTGAAAGGTCAACACCGCCGGAGGATTTTGCCGTGCACCGCCTCGAAACGCTCGTCGCTGACCGGCTGG
>CAJWGH010000211.1 GCA_913031095.1 uncultured Chloroflexota bacterium
TACAGCGCTACAAGGATCTACAGGACATAATCGCGATTCTGGGTATCGAAGAGCTTTCAGAAGAAGACAAACTCACCGTTTTCCGGGCCCGGAAAATTCAGCGGTTCCTGACGCAACCATTCTTCGTTGCTGAAACGTTCACCGGCCAGTCCGGCAAGTACGTTCCATTGCGCGAGACCGTCCGAGGCTTCCAAGAAATTCTGTCCGGCCAGCACGACGGCCTACCAGAGCAGGCCTTCTATATGGTCGGCACTATTGACGAGGCGGTGGAAAAAGCCGCTGAGATGGCAGCCCAAGGATAATCGAATACCATGCCAATGACACTGGAAATAATCACTGCTGAACGCCAGGTCTTTTCCGACGAGGTAGACATGGTGATTGCTCCTGGATTCGACGGGCAACTGGGCATACTACCGCGACATGCCCCGTTAATGACCATGCTCAAGCCAGGTGAATTGATGGTTCGAAAGAGCGGTGAGGACGATATTCACGTAGCAGTGTCTGGTGGCTTCATGGAAGTACTAGGCAACCGGGTCAGCGTACTGGCAGACGCCTGTGAACGGTCAGACGAGATTGACGAAGAACGAGCGGAACAGGCTATACAAAGGGCACAAGAACGCTTGGCCAACCGTGGTTCCGAACTGGAACTAGAGAGAGCATTGACCTCACTCAAGCGAGCCCAAGTCCGTGTGAACCTAGTACGACGGCGCAGGCCCCGTAACGCACAGTCACCGCTCGGATCAACTGCTTAACGAAACCAAAGAAATAGCCCCGACTAACCGCGGGGCCGTTTTTGTTAGAAGCGGAATCGTCGCCGAGATGCGTTGAAGATCGCTAATCGTCGTTGATGTAGTAGGTCATGGACTGGAGGGATAAGACCGGGTCGATGTTCCGTATCTTAATCCCCTCCCGCACCTGGGGGCTGATGGGGGCGTAGTTCAAGATGGCTTGGACACCGCAAGCTACCAGTTGATCAACAACATTCTGGGTGAATTCCACCGGTACAGCCACGATGGCAATGCTAATATTCTCTCTCGCCACGACTCTATCCAACTCACCCATCTTCCGCACCTCCAGCCCGCCGACAGTCTCGCCGACTACTGAGTCATTGAGATCGAATGCTGCCACCAGGTGGAAACCATCGGGATTGAACCCCGGGTAGCTCAAGATGGCGCGCCCGAGCCGACCAACACCGACAACAGCCACGTTCCAAGGAGAGTTGATTCCAAGAATCTGTCTCAGGCGGTCCAGTAGATCCTGAACACTGTAGCCGCGACCCTGCTTCCCGAAGCGTCCGAAATAGCTGAGGTCTTTGCGAATCTGAGCCGGAGTCACCTGGAGTTTCTCGCCCAGTTGTTGAGAACTGACTACCTGGATGCCATCCTCTAACAGTCGGTTCAATATCCGAACGTATTGGGGAAGGCGGCTGATGACAACCTCGGGCACTACCGTGTGGCTTTGGCGAGATTCGGAATTAGGAGCCATGGCGTTTAAGTTCCTTGACCGACGGCGTACCGTAAACAAGTCTGCTATATCAGATCGCCCGAGGGTGAACCCAGATTTCAATGTAGTCAATCTGCGGTCTTAATTCTGACTGCCAACATCTATAATCTATAATGCAGGTCAATGCGAGTCAAGAAACTTAGATACCGTCACACCTCAGCTTCTCACCGGTTCAGGAGCCCTCTTTGCATCTAGGTGTTTGCCGAATAATGCTCCATCTACCGGAGTCAGGCAACCTGAAGGACAAGCGTCAGGTGGCCCGTTCTCTGTCCGAACGCATCCGAAATACGTTCAACGTCGCAGTGGCTGAGGTGGAAGACCAGAACCTGTGGCAGCGTTTGACCCTCGCAATCTGCTGTGTTAGTACCGACTCGTCTCATGCCAACGAGATGGTCTCCAGAGTTGTCGAATTCGTTCAGGGATCCAACCGAGACCTAGAACTACTGGACTACGAAACGGAGATCATTTCAGGAGTATAACCCGCGTTACCCATCCGCTACTTCCGCATCGGAGAGGAATGACTCGATTGCCCTCCAATATTGCTCTCCACCCAACTCGTAGGTGTCGTTGTGGGCCGCTCCTTCCAACGTTTGAAATTTTTTCGGCTCGTTTGCCGCCTCGTACAATTTGCGGCCCTGGTATATGGGAACCGTCTCGTCCAAATCACCGTGGAGCACCAAAAGAGGCATGTTTAGCTTCCGAACACGGCTGATGTTGTCGTAGTGGTTCCTAAGCAGCCACCCGGCCGGAGGAAAGGGCAGAGTCAGACTAGCCATATCACGAACCGATGCGAAGGGAGAAATCAAAACCATAGCCATCGGGGGGCTGGTCAAGGCCGCCTCAATAGCCACAGCCGCACCCAGGGAATGGCCGACATACACGATCCGGCCGGAGTTCACACCGGGGCGGGAGGATAGATATTCGATGGCTGCCATGGAATCTAGGTAGGTGCCTTTCTCGGACGGGACCCCCTCGCTCTTGCCGTAGCCCCGGTAATCGAATATGAATATGTTGGCTCCGATTCGGTGATGAGCCATCTCCAGCTCTCCGACGCGGTGTCCAAGGTTACCGCCGTTGCCGTGAAACCACAGGAAGGTTACATCCGATCCCCAGCCAGGGATAAACCAGCCTTTGATCGTCAAGCCATCCGATGTCCGGACTTGGACGTTTTCGTACTCCAAATTCACATCAGAAGGGGTATAGAGAAGTTCTGTAACAGGGAAAAATATGAAACGCTTTTCCAACAGGGTCCAAAGCACTATGAAGGTCACTCCTTTGGATAGGTAGGTCACAATCTGAGAACGAACGCCTACCCAGCAGGCACGCACAATCATTAGAGCAGAGAAACTCGCCGACTACAGCTGCGTTGCGGTGTAGTTAGGGACCGGAGCCCTGACCAGGAAAAGGTTCTGCAGGAACTGGTTTAGGGTAACTCTGCTGTTCTTTCTCGATGGACTCGAGGCGGCCGGCGACGTCCCGAACCTGAGGGCGGTCTGCGTTGCAACTAGGGCATAGCGCCAATTCTTTGGTGAAGAGCATCATGTTGTCCTTCTTGACGGACACTCTTTCGATTTCGGTCCCGCATTCGGCGCAAGAGCTGACGATGTCGACATCAGTGATAGGCATTTAGAATTACAATTCCAGACTGTCGGCTAAGATCTCCAGAACATCCTTGGCTTTCTTCTCATCGGCCAGCCCCTTTGATTGGATG
>CAJWGH010000212.1 GCA_913031095.1 uncultured Chloroflexota bacterium
CTCATCCCCAGTTCTTCGGCAACCACACCCTGCGGGTGACCAGCAGCCGAAAGGCCCTTGAAGGTGTGGACCTGGTTTTGGCCATCGGTATGGACGCCATGGACGAATTATTCTACTGGGGAGACATCATCCTGGGAGAGAATACCAAGTTGATCCATATCGACCCTATCCCAGGGCGTGCTGGCCGCTCAGAACCCACAGACGTCGGTATCGTGTCCCACTGCGGCCTAGCGATCGAAGAACTCATCCGCTCACTCAACCCTTTGATCACCCCTGAGCTAGCCAACGAGATCGAAGGTCGGAAGATCGGAGTGGTGGCAGCAGCTGCGGACAAGCGAAAGGCCTTTGAGGACTCGGTAACCGCCAAATGGGACAACAAACCTATGTCCCCAGCCCGGATGATGTCTGAGCTTGCGGACGCTCTGCCGGACAACGCCATCGTGGTGGACGATTCCATCAGCAATCGCGCCACCATGCGTCACTATTTCCAGGGTCAGGAGAGGGGAGACCTCCGCGCTTTCCGGGGCCAGTCCATCGGCGGCGGCATCGGCACAACCATGGGCACCGCAGTGGCAAACCCTGACCGTCCGGTGTTCGGAATCATCGGCGACGGCAGCGCCATGATGACCATCCAGGGATTATGGACCGCAGCCAACGACAACATCCCCTGCATCTTTGTCATTTGCAACAACGGCATGTATCGCGTTCTCAAAGTGAACTTCGACGTATATCAACGCGAGATTCTGCAGCAGAAGGAATCTTCCGGGGAAAACCTGCCTTACTCGGACTTCCCGACCCCCTTCGACGTCTCGTCGATTGCCAGCAGCATGGGCGTCCACGGCGAGCGGATCACCGACCCAGCCGAGATTGCGCCTGCTGTCCAGCGTGCAGTCGCCTCGGGCAAACCAGCGGTGCTAGACATAGTTATCGACGGATCATTCTAAAGCCGTTCAGATATATGGAGGCATATTGGATATATTTGAAACCATAGTCGCCAAAGCATCGGGCATCTCTGCCGACAGCCCTCTGGCTGGCGCTCTAACCCTGCGTAGCGACATACTGCAGTTAACTGAAAACTCCCACGAAGCGTCGCTCCGGCCCAATCAACCGGGCGGGCTGTCCCATGCCGAGCGGGCGGGCCTCGCCTGCCGGATAGCCAAAAGGAACAACGAGGAAACCTTGGCCCAGCATTACGAAGCACTATTCAGCGTCGGAAGCCATGCCCTTGCCGACACCGATTTCGAAGGCGGCCATGACACGCGGATAAAAGCGATTATCCGCCACACCGACTTAGTTACGCTGAATCCCAAAGACGTCAAAGCAGAAGATGTCTCCGCATTAAGGGCGGCAGGCCTCGACGACGCTGATATAGTCCGGCTTTCAGAGTTAATCGCCTTCATCGCCTATCAGATCAGAGTGGTCGCCGGGCTTCGGCTGATGGCACAAGTCGCATGAACGAACCGATCAAGGAATTCACCTCCTCCGTCCCGTTCTGGCAGCCACGCGTAATACCCCTTGAACTCGAACAGGCCAGTGACGAACAACTGGATGCTATGAAAGTCACAGTCTCCAATACCAAGATTGGCGAGTACACGCTGGTATTAGCGCTAGACCCTGAAACTCTCCAACAGCGCACGCCCCTCTTCAACGGAATCATGTATGGCCGCGGCGGCCTCTCTCGCGCCGAGACTGAATTAGGGGCGGTGGCCGCCTCAGTGGTCAATCGGTGCATCTATTGTGCGGCCGTCCATGCTAACCGCTATAACCAACTGACAAAGGACGAATCAGTCATGGATAGCATCTTCACCGACGGTGAAGATGCAGACTTAGACGAACGTCAAAAAGCCCTCTTGGGATTCGCCACAAAATTGTCCAGGTGCCCATCTGAGGCGGCCAGATCCGACATGGAGCGCCTGGTCGATAACGGACTTAGCATGGGTGAAGTTCTAGACTTGGTTCTGTCGGCATCTCTGTTCGGCTGGGCAAACCGCTTGATGCACGTCTTGGGAGACCCTCTGCACCAGGACTAGGCACGCCGAATAGGGGAGCCTGCCATATCGCACGAACTTTTGCATGATTGGAGCGCACGCCCTTGAACTTCGCGGCGCTGCGTACCCGCCTGGCCCATAGACTGCCGGTCTATTACGGTTGGGTGATTCTAGCCGCGGCCTCAGTCCCGAGCTTCGGAGCGCGGCCAGTGATGGCGGTCGCCACCCTTTCAGTGTTCGTGGTGCCCATGACGGAGACCTTCGGCTGGACTCGAGGTCAGTTCTCCGGTGCAGTCAGTCTGGGCGCTCTCTTCGGGCTACTCGTATCCCCCATGGCAGGTCGTCTCGTAGACCGGTACGGCTCTGGGGTGCTGCTTTCGGCTTCATCGGCCATGGTCGGATTATGCTCTATCGGGCTTTCTCTGACCTCTCCCATCTGGTCTTTTTACCTGCTGTACGTCCCGGGCCGGGCGGTATTTTCCAGTCCGTTGGAATTGGGCACATCCACCGCAGTCAGCAACTGGTTCATCCGCCGCCGGCCTATGGCGTTGGCCTTGATGGGAATCATCCAGGGCATCGGCCTCACCATATTCCCGTTGATCGCACAGGTGCTGATCGACGGCTGGGGTTGGCGCACTGCCTGGCTGGCCATGGGGATATTCACCATCAGCTCCGGCATAATCCCGGTGTTGCTGCTGATGGCGCGGCGGCCTGAGGATATGAACCTAGAACCTGACCCTAAAAGAACCAGCCCGCCAGAACTTGATAGTCTCGCAAAAACAGATGTCGGCTGCGAGTCAACCACACACGACTTTACCGAATTCAATTACACCGTACGGCAGGCACTGGTGACCAAGGCATTTTGGATCTTGGTGTTATTCTCGGTATTCGGATTCATCGTCCAGGCCGGAGTCAGCCTGCACCAAGTACCCCACTACATCGGCCAGGGCGTCCCAACCCATCTGGCTGCATTAACAGCCAGCACCTTCGCCTTTGGACAGGTTCCCGGCGGACTGTTTTGGACCATGCTGGCCAGGCGGTTGCCGCTCAGGATCCTCCTGTGTATGGCAGGAGCAACGATGTCACTGGGTGCAATCGGCACCGGGTTCAGCACCTCGCTGGCAACGGGAATTCCAATGGGGTTACTACTGGGCATCGGGGTCGGTGGTATGCAGCTACTGTTACGGCTCACCTGGGCCGACTACTACGGCAGACTCCAC
>CAJWGH010000213.1 GCA_913031095.1 uncultured Chloroflexota bacterium
GTGCCGTTCGCTACGAACAGAGGCTAGGTTTTCAGATATCCAGCGACACAGTGTCGGACCTACGTCGGACCATTGTTAGTGGTTACGCTGATGCCGTTTCTGGTGACCGATGGCGTCAAGAGCTCCAGAAGATATTCGGGGAATCCCAGGCGTTTAAGATGCTCATCCGGGCCATTGGACTGGGTCTATTAGCTGCGGTCCACCCGGCTTTGTGTGATAGCCGTCCCTTGGCCATTTTGGCAGGTGAGAGCGGTTTGGCCGCAAGTGATTATTTGGCTGCCTTAGCGATCCCTCTGTCGCCTGCCGACGGCGAACAAGTGAGCCGCCGCCTGAATCTGCCGGCCGATTGGGCACGGGTGCTACGTGATACCATTGTATTGCAGGATATATCGCCTATGATTTCTGGGCCGTCGGTTAAGGTCTCCGCCGTCTGCTCTGCGCTGGAAGGCTTGGACGATAATGCAATCGCAGCTTCGGCTCGCCTTTCCCTAGAACCTCAGTTTGCGGCCAGGTTGGGCAGGTATCTAGATGTCTGGAAACAGGTGAGGCCGAGATTGACCGGTGACGACCTGCTAACGATGGGAGTCCCTGCTGGTTCAATGGTCGGCGAAATATTGCAAGAACTACTTTCTGCTAAGCTGGACGGCTTGGTTCGCAACGAAGAGGGTGAAAGAGCCCTGGTGAATCAGATAATATCGCGCGGGAGTTGACCTCCTAATAATGGCAGAACAGACCGGCGTGCCTGATAACCTAGAAACTCCTGAAAACGAACTGGAGTCCTGCGTCATCTGTGGAGACGCCCTCGACGGCATCCAAGAGACCTCTTGCCAGATGTGCGGAGGGAAGTTCCACCAACCTTGGAGCCAGGATAGCGACGTTCCTCAGTGCGGCCGCATCGGCAGCCACGAGGACGCCTTAGCTATAGTATTCCTCTGCGACGACTGCTATTACGGGCGCCGTCCCTAGACCCTCAGATTACGATTCCGGGAAACCAACAGCCTTGATTATTAGGGGCCCGATCCCAAGGAGAACACGGCCATGAAGGCAGTCTATATAGAAGCCCAAGGCGGACCTGAAGTCCTGACATACGGAGACAGGCCTGAGCCTGAGGCTAGGGCGGGAGAAGTCAAAGTCCGAGTCAAGGCCACGGCTTTGAACCGACTGGATCTCTACACCAGGGCCGGTGGCAGAGGATTGGACCGAGAATTCCCTCCTCCCCTGATCTTGGGCGGAGACTGTGCCGGTGAAGTGGCTGAATGCGGCGACGGTGTGGCCGTGTTAAAACCGGGAGACCGAGTGGTGGTCAACCCTCGGATTAGCTGCATGCAGTGCGCAGCGTGCATGGCGGGACAGGACGACCTCTGCCGCAGCGAGAGTTTCTTGGGCAGTGCCGTTGATGGAAGCTACGCTGAGTACGTCGTGGTCCCGGCGGTTAACGCCCATTTACTGGGAAACGATGTTTCGTTCGAACAGGCTGCGGCAGCTCCCACTACCTATCTACCTGTGTGGAACATGCTGCAACGCAAGCTGCAACTGCAACCATGGCAGACGGTGTTAGTGTTGTCCGCGTCTGCAGGTGTAGGCGTTGCAGCCATCCAAGTTGCGAAGGACGTTATTGGCGCTAACGTCATCGCCACTACCAGCAGCTCGGAGAAGGCAGCTAAGGCCACCGAATTGGGTGCGGATGTGGTCATCAACTACAACGAGGAAGACATCCGGGAAAGGGTTCGTGAGATTACAGGTCGGGCCGGTGTCGATTGCGTTGTCGATCACGTGGGAGCCGATTTCTTTGGCCCAGCCTTCGCTTCACTGCGCAACGGTGGGCGGTACGGTATTTGCGGGGCAACCACTGGATTACGCACGGAACTGCACTTGGGGTTGCTGTTCAGTCAGCGGAAAGAGATATATGGAGTTTTCATGGGAACGAAAGAGGACATGCGGGAGATTGTGGAGCTGATGAACAAGGGGGTAGTCAAACCAGTTGTCGACCGAACGTTCCCGTTGGCTGACGCTGCTGAGGCCCACAAGTACATGGACGAGACCAGTTTCTTCGGCAAATTGATACTGACACAATAGAAGCGGCCAGCTAACGGCTGTCAGTCTGTAGTTTTCTTACGGAGCCGCTGTCCATGGAACAGGTATTGCTGGGCGTAGCCGCCGTAGCGGCCGAAATGGTGTTGGGCCCATTCCAACAGGGCACGGTCGGGCGGGGTTTTCTGTCCTGGGAAATACCATTCAGCCAGGGCCCGACGTATCCATACGTCTATAGGGAACGCCTCCAGCTTCTCCAGCGAGAACACGGCTATGCAGTCGGCTATTTTAGAGCCGATGCCCTTTTGTTCCATCAGGGCTGCTTTCGCTTCTGGATAGGGCATCCGCACTAGGGCGGGTAGGTCTAGTTTCCCTTCCAATACGGCCCTTGATGCCTGGTCCACGTAGGGCGCTCTGAATCCCAACCCTAATCGCCTCAGTTCGTCTTCGCCTGCCTCTGCGAGGTCAGCGGGGCTCGGGAAAGTGTGGCGTGTAAGCCCGTTTAAAGTTAGCGGGGATCCGAATTCGTCAGACATGCGCTCCATCAACTGATGGATCCGTGCGATGTTATTGTTGGCAGAGCAGATGAAGGCCACCAGGCATTCCCATGGCTCAGTGCGGAGGATACGGAGGCCTGGATATTTGTTGACCATAGCTGCCACTCGGCCATCCCGGTTGAGGTCCGAGTATATGGCATCGATGTCGTCGTCTAACCGGAAGTAGTCTCGCAGCATCTTGGCTGCAGCTTCCTCAGGTGAAGGACCCGATGAGAACTCCACGACTTGTGCATTTTGGCGTATCTGGATGAACTCGCCACGGATTACGCCGGCATACCAGTCGTCTGATTTCTTCCATCGGTGTGCTTGGCCACTCTCTAGGCTGGCTCCAAGGTCAAAAGGCTGGTCTATCGTCAGTTCCACACTTCACTCCTGCACGCCTGAAGATCTAGGCAAGCCATTGGGATGCCAATTGGCCGGTATTGGTCAAACTGCTGGGTTTGAGAGTACAGGGAGGGATAGATTTCAAGAAGGAGCTGCCATAAGACTTTCCAGTGATCCGGTTGTCCATGATGACAATGGTCCCTCGGTCCGCTTTGTTGCGGATCAGGCGGCCGAACCCCTGCCGGAACCGTAACACGGCCTGGGGCACGGAGAACTCACTGAAAGGGTTCTCGTA
>CAJWGH010000214.1 GCA_913031095.1 uncultured Chloroflexota bacterium
CTTGATTCCCCTATCTCGGAGGGAGTTGGCATATTTGTTGGAAAGAACCTTCAGGTCCCAAAAAGTATGGTGCTGAGTGTTTTCGCCCCTAGAATCCACCGACAACAGGGCCAGTTTGGTGCGATCTTCAGCCCATTTGTCTACTACGTCGAACCCAAAGTTGAAGTATTCGGGGACCTCTAAACGCTCGTTTGCATAGGCGAGTTCATAGTCCGGCATATTGGTGGGTACGTCTTTCATAACTCCTGCCCGGCTATTGTCGATTGTCGGGCTATTCTACACGCTCCGAACAGGCTGGGAAAGTTGCCAAAAGGGAGGCCACAGGTATAATCCCGTCAGATCTAATTCGTACCAAGGAGAAAGCGCATGGCGGGAAATCTGGACGGCAAAACAGCGCTGGTAACCGGTGGGGGTTCCGGCATCGGTAGAGCAGCATCGCTGGCCTACGCCCATGACGGAGCACGGGTTGTGGTTGCAGATGTGAATGTCGAGGGCGGCGAAGAGACAGTCCAGCAGATTAAAGAAGCCGGCGGAGATGCCATATTGGTCCATGCTGACGTCTCCAGGCCCGAGGATACCCAGGCCATGGTGGCTCGGGCCGTCGAAGCGTTCGGTAGCCTGGACTGCGCCTTCAATAATGCCGGTATCTCCGGCGGGCGCGATCGTTTGCTCACTGCCGACTACCGAGAAGAGGATTGGGACCAGGTTCTCAGCGTAAACCTGAAAGGGGTATGGCTATGTATGAAGGCCGAGATTCCCCAGATGTTGAAACAGGGCGGTGGAGCTATCGTTAACACTGCATCCATCGCTGGTTTGGCGGGCTTGTCCGGCACGGTTGCCTACGTAGCCGCCAAACACGGGGTAACCGGACTGACCAAAGCCGCGGCCGTTGAGTATGCCGAGTCCGGCATCAGAGTGAACGCCGTCTGTCCGGGTTATATCCAAACGCCGCTGGTGCAGCCGATCTTCAAGGATAACGCCGGGATGGAAGAGCGCGTTGCATCCCGGCATCCGATGGGCAGGCTTGGAGAACCCGAGGAGATCGCCCAGGCCGTCGTGTGGCTATCCTCAGACTCAGCTTCGTTCGTCACAGGGCATAACATGCCGGTCGACGGCGGCTACATGGCTCAGTAGCGATTTGGCTGGTACGGGTTTAGGCCTACAATTCCATTAACCGGCTGGTGTCCATGAACTTGGTGATTATCTCAGGGCCTTCTTCTCGGATGACAATCAGGTCCTCGATATGGAACCCTTGAACACCGGGCCAACGGACTCTAGTTTCTACGGCAAAGACCATATTGGGGGCCAGAGGTGTGCCATCATACTCGGCCAACATCGGCATCTCATGGATATAAAGGCCTAGCCCGTGTCCGGCGAAAGGTAGTTTGAATTCGATATCAGCCTCTCTATAGAACCCCACGTTCTGCCTATACACCTCATTGGCTGGTACGCCGGGTTTCATAGCAGATATGGTCTTGCGATGCACTTCCGCTAGACGATTGTAGATCGAATGCTGATCGTCAGTAGCTTTACCGACCACCGCGGTGCGGCCTATGTCAGAGAAGTAGCCCGAGTACCAACCGCCAACATCGGCCTTCAAGACATCATTGGGTTGCAACTCGATGTCGGTGGGGTCAGGGTGGGCATATCCAGTGTTGGGACCGATGGTGAAGAACAAGAACGACGGCAGCTCAGCGCCGGACTGCAGGATGTTGCTACCTATCTTACCTACAAGATCTCGTTCTTTGTCACCGGGCCTGACGGTTGAGTAGGTATCCATCAACGCCCGCTCCGTCGACATTGCCGCGCAGCAGAGTAGATCGATCTCTGCCTCGGTCTTAATCATCCTCACTTTTTGGAGCATCGGCTCGCATGACTCGAACTTGGCTTCGGGCATAGTAGCCAGAAGCTCCAGGTAATAGTCGGTGGTCAGATAAGCCGGCTCAAAGCCGATTCGGCCCGCGCCAAGGCCTTTGTCTTGTAGCACGTCCGACAGCAGTTTTATCGGAGAGTCTGCATGCTGAGAGTAGGCCCTCACATCCGTAATCCAGGATTTCTCTCTAACGTAACCTTCTTCATTGGTGGCCACAATCAGAGTTGGGTCTCCCTCCCTGGGCCAGACCACCAGTGCCAGCCGGTCTCGGATGACCTTCTGTGACCATATTCCTACACCGGATGTGTAAGGTACATTCTCCGGAGACATGGCGACAATGGCGTCGAACTCGCTGTGATCCATGGCCTTGCGAAGGCTGTCCAGGTTGCCGATAACCTCGTTCATAACTCTAACTCACGAATGTAGACCACACTTCGGGCAACCGGCTTAAACCTTCTGGGGCCAGCGGGCCTTTGGCCGCATATTCTACCGATCGTTCTAGGTGGTCTATATCAGAATAACCGACTAACACCGTTGAAACTCCGGGGTTACTCAAGGCAAATCGGACCGAAGCCTCGGGCATGTCACCTGCGAAACCCTCATCTACCAAGAATGCGAATCGAGCGGCTCTCGTTGCATCTTGTTGGAAATCCCTGCCCGAGCCAATGGGCGCTACTGTCTGCACTGCCACAGGATGCCTGACCGATGTGCCAGTTAGAGCTCCGGCACCCAGAACGCGAATCACTATTGTGCCAACATCTCTCTGGTCCGCGAAGTCGATCAGCCGGCCATAGTCTGGCATATCGAACCTGGCCGGGGCGTCGTGTCCGGCGCTGGAGTTTATCAGGTTGTATACAACCTGAACGGTGCAAACCATCCCCGAAGCGACCGCCTCATGAATACCCTTAGGCTCTCCCACTCCGGTCATCCCGTAATACCGGACTTTCCCCTGTGACTTCAACTCTTCTAATCCTTCTCGAACTTCCGACAGAACGTCGGTAACCGTGACTGCCCGTACGGAGACGTCAGTCTGAGAGCTGATTCGGTCATGCAGCTGGATGAGGTCCACTTGCTCCCTGCCAAGCCGCTTTAAGCTGGCTTCCACCGACTGGATCACCCCTGTCTTAAGGTCGGATGGATCCGACTCGCTCAGACTGTACTTGGTGCCGACAAAGACGTCTGCGGAAAGCTCTTTCAGCACTCGGCCAAGGTTGGTCTCCGATCTACCGCTGCCATACCGCGATGCGGTATCGAAATAGTTGATGCCTAGCTCTAATGCCCTGGCGACGGCGCGGACCTGATCGGCCGGCTCTCCCCGGACCAT
>CAJWGH010000215.1 GCA_913031095.1 uncultured Chloroflexota bacterium
TCTAGGCTCAAGCCCTTTCTTTCATTTTCTCTTGAATGAACTCGACTATAGAGCGGGTCGTCGTGCCCGGACCGAACACTTCGGAGATGCCGAGGTCCTTAAGCGGCTGGCGGTCAACCTCTGGGATTATGCCACCGACCACCACAATCACATCGTCCATCCCCTGTTCACCCAGCAAGCCGATGATCTCCGGAAGTATCTCCAGATGTGCCCCTGAAAGGATGCTCATGCCGATGACGTCCACGTCCTCTTGGGCGGCGGCCTGGGCGATCATCTGTGGACTCTGCCTGATGCCGGTGTAGATTACTTCCATGCCAGAGTCCCGCAGGGCTCGAGCAATCACTTTGGCGCCGCGGTCATGGCCATCCAACCCCGGTTTTGCCACCAGAACCCTCGTGGGGCGGTTATTGTCTTGCATTATTTTCTGCGCGTTCCTTAATCTCAAACACCATTATTTAGAATCGTTCTCAACCAACTCGGTCAATACCCCGAACATAGACCTGGGATGTATAAATGCGATAGTGCCAGAGAGACCTTCCCGGGGCGTCTGATCGATCAGGTCAACACTTAGAGTCTGTAGTGTCTGTAGCTTCCCTGAGATGTTAGTGACGTTCAAGGCCAGATGATGCAGACCCTCGCCACGGCTCTCGATAAACCGCCCCACCCCAGATTCGGGGCCGGTTGGTTCCAGCAGCTCTAACCGCGTTTGACCCACCTCTACCAAGCATGCCCGGACGCCCTGGTCTTCCATCAACACTACCTCAGCGTCCGGCACATCAAATACATTCCTAAAGAAAGCCAAAGCGGCCTCTATGTCTTTCACGGCCACGCCTACGTGGTCGAAATGATTAAAGTTGCAAACTTCGCTCACGTTAAACCTATCTCCTTGATGCCAAGTACCCTCTCCAACACATGGGGAGGGATAGATCATACAGTGTCGAGAGTCTCGACTCCCAGAAGTGAGGGCAACGTTACTGCGCCGAAAACAATGAGACCCCGTTGACTACCACTAAACCTGGTACTGAGCCATCAACTGTCTGGCAATCAGCAACCGCTGTACTTCCGATGTCCCTTCATAGATGGTAGTCACCCGCGCATCTCGGAAGATACGTTCGACTCCGGCCTCCTGAAAATAACCGGCGCCGCCATGGATCTGGATGGCCTTGTCGGCTACTGCGATGCACATCTCAGAGGCCATCAACTTAGCGATTGATGCTTCCTGTAAAAAGGGCTCTCCTGCATCCATCAAGCTGGCTGCGTTCATGGTAGCGACCCTCGAAGAATGGACTCCGACCGCCATATCGGCCAGCATGAACTGGATGGCCTGGTGCTGGGATATGGGACTGCCGAAGGTTTCACGCATTTGAGCGAACCTAACGGCAGCTTCCAGTGCTGCCTGGCCGATGCCCACACTCTGGGCAGCAATAATGATTCGGCTCTGTGTCAGTATCTCCATGGCGTGATTGAACCCGCGTCCCCGTTCTCCCAAGAGATTGGCAGAGCTGACCGGCGTATCTTGGAAAACTACTTCATCAGTGGTTGAACTTCTCATGCCCAACTTGCCGTGCATGGGGTTAATAGTCAGCCCAGGCGAGTCTTTCTGAACCAAGAAGGCACTTATGCCCTTGTATCCCTTGGAGCGGTCCTCAGTAGCAAATACCACAATCGTCGATGCAACGGATGCGTTGGTGATGAACATCTTGCTTCCATTAAGGAAGTAGGTACCGTCTTTCTCGGTGGCCGTGGTCTGTAGAGCAGCCGCGTCAGAACCGCCACTAGGCTCGGTGAGCCCGAAGGCGGCCACGGCATCCCCTTTTGCCAAAGGGGTTAGCAAACGCTCTTTCTGCTCATCGTTGCCGAACCTAGCGATACAGGCGGTCCCCAAAGCAAGGTGAGCCAACCAGCTGACGCTGGTGGAAGCATCACCACGCGCAACTTCTTCGGCGGCGATGGACACTTGCCGGTAGCCAGCCGGGCCACTTCCCCCATATTTGGTGTCGATGCCCAGGCCTGTGAGTCCAAGGTCGGCCAGACCTCGCCAGTTGTCCCATTGGAACTCCCCCTTCTCATCAGACTCCTTAGCCTTGGGAGCGATTTCCCGGTCGACAAAATCCCTAAGGGTGGACTGGAGCATCTGCTCCTCTTCATTTAGTATCAGGTCAGGCATCACATTTCTCCACTTTTACCCAGTTATGTCTGCTTCGCTTAAAGTTATATATAATTCGTCCACCAGCAGTTACGAACCCCAGTTGTATTGGTTAGAAGGTGAAGGCTCCATCTTGTTCGCCAAAGACCCCCCGGAAGACTTGACTAATCTCACCGAGGGTGCAGTAGGCCTCCACACACTCCAAGATGGCCGGAACAGTATTCTCTTCGCTCTGGGCCACTAGTACCAACCGGTCTAGTGCCGCCCTCACCTTGCTGTTATCTCGGCCATTTCGAAGTTTTTCCAAACGTTTCACCTGGGCCTTGGCAGCCTCTTCATTCACTCGCATCAGCCCTTCTATCGGAGGCTCTTCGGTAGTGAAGCGATTTACGCCTACGATGGTCCGGTCGCCGGAGTCCACTTCTTGGCCATGCTTGTAGGCGGCGTCACCGATCTCACGCTCCTGAAATCCCTGCTCTATGGCTTCAACTGAGCCGCCTATATCGTCGATTCGCTTGATGTAATCCAGGGCTTGAGTTTCTAGCTCGTTGGTCAAGCTTTCGATGTAATAGGATCCACCAAGAGGGTCAACCACATCAGACACGCCGCTCTCGAAAGCCAATATCTGCTGCGTCCTGAGCGAAAGCTGGACCGAGTCCTCAGAGGGTAGGGCCAAGGCCTCGTCCCGCGAATTCACGTGGAGAGATTGAGACCCACCCAAGATAGCCGATAGTGCCTGGATGGTGCAGCGGATCAGGTTGTTGTCTGGCTGTTGGGCTGTGAGACTCACTCCCGCAGTCTGGGTGTGGAACCGCAGCATCATAGACCGCGGGTCCGTCGCCCCGAAGCGGTCTTTCATTATCCGGGCCCACATCCGGCGGGCCGCACGGAACTTGGCCACCTCTTCGAACAGGTTGTTCTGGGCCACGAAGAAGAAGGAAAGCCGTGGGCCGAAATCATCTATCTTTAGACCCCCGTCTAGGGCAGCCTGCACATAGGCGATGGCGTTAGCGAAGGTGAAGGCAAGTTCTTGCAC
>CAJWGH010000216.1 GCA_913031095.1 uncultured Chloroflexota bacterium
ACGGCAGCAGGTTTGGTTGAGCACAACTACCAGGTCTTCAACGGCTTGTCAGGCCTCTCGGCAAGCGAGATCTATGCCCCGTTAGAACAGGGCATCACCGGCGACATGACCAACCCGGGCGCTTAGAGTCCCATCGCCGCCAAGCCGACCTTGGCCAACTCTTCGTCAGCGTTATGGCCTCTTATGCCTCCAACACCGATACCGCCGAGGATGGCTCCGTCTTTGATGATGCTCACGCCGCCTTGTTCGTAGGTAATCATTGGGTCGCCGTTTTCACTAACACTCTGCCCGATATTGGACATGTTCTGACCCCAATCCCCACTGTTGATTCCCAAAATGGCAGATGTGTAGGCCTTGCGCACGGCATGCCTTCGGGTGAACACCCGAGCGTTGTCCATCTTTGCGAACGCTTCCATGTTCCCCGATGAATCTACGATAGCCATGCAGACCGGCGTCTCTGACGTGGCCTGTGCTTCGTCCATCATAGCCTTCATAGCGGCCTGGACTTGTTCCAAAGTCAGATTATGTTCAGCGATGGCCATACAGGGCCGGGGAGCGTCGTGTTGTGTAGCCATGGGGTAAATCTCCTCGTTGGATTCGTCTGGATCGGTCCCGCCCATAATTGTACCAACGGGGCGGCAGGGGATTAAGTGTAGAATACGTATGGTGTAATTTAAGGAACCGGTCAGGAGTCCGCACGATGCGAGTTGGCATAATCTCGGATACCCATAACCCGAGCGTCGGAGATGAACCGCCTGCAGAGATAATCCCTGCTTTTGAAGGCGTTGATGTGATAATCCATGCCGGTGACATATACCAGCCGTCCTGTCTCGACTGGTTGGAGAAGATCGCTCCTGTCTACGCCGTTGAGCTAGGCGCCGGAGCCCATTTCCAAGAAGACCCCCGAGTGGTTGATATGTCCCGTGTTCTGGAACTGGAAGGTCATACCATCGGTTTGATCCACGATCTAATGGTCCCTGGCATGGCCCAAGAGGTTACTGAATACACTCCTTTGTCTAAGCACTTTCCAACCGGCGCCAACCTTTCTTCTGCCCTGGAAACAATATTCCACGACGGCGTGGATATCGTCATATTCGGCCACACTCATTACCCCGTGGTTGAGGAGTTCCAGGGCATATTGATGGTGAACCCTGGCAGTCCCAGTCTTCCCAAACAGATTCGGCGATTAGGTCAGGTGGCCGTCATGGAGCTAGAGCCAGACAGGAAGAGCGCAAAGATCCTAGACCTCTCCATATTCAGCTAGCTAAGAATTAACTCACTGCGGTCTAGGCCAGCTTGTCGGCCCACATTTGTGATAGCTAAATCTGGAGTAGGATAGGTCTAATGACGGCCAGTCAAGCGGAATCTAGGAAACACCTCGGCCACAACAAACTAAGCCTCGGTCTCTTCGGCGTTAACTGCTCTGGTGGGCTGGCGGTAACAACAGTTCCCGAACGCTGGGAAGCGTCTTGGGAAAATAATCAGAGCGCAGCGAGGATGGCCGATCAATCCGGATTGGACTTCATGCTGCCACTAGGACGTTGGAAGGGCTACGGCGGGATTACTGACCACAACGCGTCGAATTTTGAGACGCTAACATGGGCATCCGGGATTCTGGCGAGCACAAGCAACCTGATGGCCTTCGGCACGGTTCACGTCTCGTTGTTCAATCCAGTAGTCGCGGCCAAGCAGATGGTAACCGCCGATCATATCGGTCACGGAAGGTTTGGTTTGAATATCGTCTGTGGATGGAACAACGACGAGTTTGACATGCTAGGGGTGGACCTCCCGCAGCACGACAATCGTTACGACCAAGGCCAAGAATGGATCGATGTGATCTCCAAGGTCTGGACAGAGGGCGAGCCTTTCGACTATGAAGGTGATTTCTACCAAGTCCGAAAGACCGAGATCTACCCCAAGCCCTACGGCGGGGGCAAACCGATGATCGTTGCCGCCGGCAATTCTCCCCGTGGAAGGGAATTCGCCGCTCGCAACGCAGACATGATGTTTACAAACCTCCGAGGCAGCATCTCAGAGGTACCAGGGAATGTATCAGCTCTTCGAGAGCTGGCTTCGAGATACAATCGGGAGATTGGAGTCTTCTCGAACGTCGCCGTGGTCTGCAGGCCCACCAAACAAGAAGCTGAAGAATACTACCGCTACTACGCCATCGAAAACGCCGACTGGGACGCGGTCGAAATATTGATCGAAGGCCGGGGTCTCAAAAAGCCCGGTGTAACGGAAGAAGCACTACAGGCGGCCCGTATACGTGCGGCAGGAGGAAACGGCGCGTTGCCAATCGTTGGTGCCCCCGATGATATCGTTTCCTTAATGAAGCGCCTATATGACGGCGGTGTAACAGCCCTTGCCATGGGATTTACCAACTACTTAGAGCACTTCCCGTACTTCCGGGACGAGGTTCTACCTCGACTGGTCCACGAAGGATTGCGAGCGGATTCGGTGACTTAAAGTGCTCTAGCCAGTTTAATCACCATTTCTTGACCGTTGCTCTAGAAAGATGGGATCTATTTCGTCGGCTCGGAGCGGAGGCCTCGAAGAGTTGACCACTAGAGCACTCACAAGACCAAGTGCCGCAAAAGTTATGAAAGCGGCGGCGTAGCTTTCGCTCAAGTCGAACACCAGGCCTGAGAAAAGAGCTCCTATCGTCTGACCGACCTGGACTCCGGTCTCACTGATTCCTCGTATACTGCCGATCGACCGCCGCCCGAAGTAAGATGCGAAGGCCACGGGCGGTATGACGTTTCCACCAGCTGCTACGAGCCCTAGAAGCGCAGCCACCGCGAAAGCGGACGCTTCGGATGTGACCGACAACAGGGAGAGTGAACACGTTGCGCTGAGAAGCATCAGTCCTGTCATCGCCACCCGTACGGTCGTGCGCTCGATAATTGCCCCCCACATGAGACTGGCGAATGCGTTCACCGCGGCGTTAATGGTGATCGCGTTTGCAGCTGCTGTAAGGCTCAATCCCCGGTCCAGGAAGAATGCTCCAACATGAACCGATATCCCCGCCTGGGTCATGAACAGCACGCCAACCACTACCGTTAGTACCCAAAGTGCTCGCGTGCGCATGGCTTGACGCGGGGTCCAGCCAGTTTCGTCGGGGCTGTCTCCCTCCGGCTCGGCCTTGTTTCCAGAATTCTGCGGTGGCTGGGT
>CAJWGH010000217.1 GCA_913031095.1 uncultured Chloroflexota bacterium
CGAAGAGATGTCGGTGATCGAGCAGCAAGAACAGACCCACCCCATAGAAGAATTGGAAGCTGTTGCAACTCCTGAAGATATCATCAACCTGCAGGACGCCACCAAGAACGTTTACGTAGACAGCGCCGTGCGAGAATACATAGTCAGCTTCATCGGAGCAACCAGGAACCACGAAGACGTTTCACTGGGAGCATCTCCCAGGGCGTCTCTGGGCATGTTCCGGGCAGTGCGGGGCATGGCAATACTGCGGGGCCGGGACTACGTGATACCAGACGACGTCAAAGAATTAGCTTATGCAGTTCTCGCTCACCGACTGATACTTTCCCCTGCCGCCCGTATGCGCGGTGTGCACTCTAGACAGGTGATTGACGGACTTCTCGAGTCCGTGGCAGTCCCCGGCGCAAATCGATAGCAACCCCACGCCGTCCCTCTACTCATAATCGTGAACAAAACAATGCATCGGGCGTTGCCATGAACCGGCGATTGATAGGCATAGTAGCTTTGCTGCTGGTCGTGGGGTTCTACGCCTTTGGCACTGGCTTCGAATTCTTCTTCAGATTTCTCTATGTCCTTCTGATGGTCACCATCATTGGGTTCGTTTGGGCTTGGCTCAACCTTCGCGGTATCGACCTCAGCGTCACCCGTGACGCAAACAGAGGCCGAGTGGGTGGTTATCTAAGCGGGCAAGTATCGATCATCAATCGGACTAAGATGCCCAAGTCGTGGCTGGAAGTCGCCGAGGCAACTGGTCCGTCAGCCGACACCAGCGGGCGTGGTCTAGCGCTGATACGGGAGCAAGTGCGAACCTGGCGCATCCAGACCTACTTGGCCAAACGGGGAGTGTACCGGTCGGGCCAGGTCAGACTCATAAGTCAAGACCCGTTTGGGCTCTTCCGCCTCTGCCGCGATTTTTCGGACCTACATCATTACATCGTCTTTCCTGCCGTTGAGGAACTCTCCGATCTGGACGCCCGGTTTGCGGGCTTGCCCAGCGACAGCCGAACGACACGCCACTGGGATCAAATCACCACTGATGTAGCTTCCATACGCTCCTACGTCGATGGCGACAGCACGCGCCGCATCCACTGGCCCTACACCGCCCGCATGAATGAATTGATGGTCAAGGAATTCGACATGGGGCTTTCAGCAGAGGCCTGGGTGCTGCTTGACATGCACCAGATGTCCCATTACGGAGCCGACTTGGACGAAGTGAACAACACCGAGGAACTATCGGTTACTGTGGCAGCATCCATCATAGAGCGTCTTATGGACCAATCTATGCCAGTTGGGTTAGCGTCCAACGGAGACCAAGAACATATATACCGTCCTGACAGCAGCCCAGAGCATCGCGGGCGATTGATGGAAACCCTCTCCGATGTTCGGGCCCATGGCCAGCGTTCTCTACAGGATTTCATCTACGGCGTGCGTAACCATCTGAACCAGCACAACGCCCTAACCGTTGTTACTTCATCGGTGGAAACCCAATGGGTGGCGTCGCTGACCGATCTGCGCCGCCAGGGAGTGGAAGTCGCTGTCGTATTGGTTGACCGTTCCAGTTTCGGCTCACTGACAGACATGCGGCTCCCTCTCGAAGCCCTCAGCGCAAGCTTGATCCCAGTCTACATGGTACGCCAAGGAGATATTCTAAATGACGCTCTCCAGACTCCGGTTAGGGAGTTCCCTCGCAGTTGGGCCGCTAACATAGCCAAGAGCTCAGAATGACTTTCGAAACTCTCGGTTCCGCGGAGCCCCTCGGGCAGAGGTTTAATGCCGTAGTCATCAAGGACGGCATCCTCAAGTTAGAACGCATGCTCCGGCCCAATGAGGGCTGGATCGCCACCGTGCTCTTGGTAGTTAACCTGATGGTGGTGGTCTGGTCAGTGGAACAAGCCAACTGGGTGGCAACGCCGAACCTGATACTGGTCCTCTTTTTAGCCATGCTCACCGGACTTATCCTCTACCGGGTGCCAGTCTGGTCAATAGCCTTATTACCTGTGGGTCTGGTAATTGGGTTGAGCACCATCCTATGGCAGCTGTCCAGTTTCAGTCTGGACGGCGTAACTGTGGGCGGTACTAGAGAAGTCTTGGAGCGACTAGAACTGTGGTTGGAGGCCGCCCGCACGGGCTCAATCAACATCGACGGGTTGCCGTTCGGATTCGCGTTGATGACGGCAACCTGGTTAACTGGTTTTTTGGGGGCCTGGCTGTTCCTGCGTTACGGCAATTTTTGGGGGGTGTTCGTCCTTGGAGGCATATGTCTTCTCTCCAATCTGACCTTTCTGCCGCCCAACTCAGCATTCCACCTGGGGTTTTATCTTTTTACCGCCCTATTGTTGGTCGCCCGCATTCAGGCTGTCAGGCGTAAGCATGAGTGGGAACGACGATCGGTTAAGGTTGACGATCATCTGGCCGGGCTGTCTCTCTCCGATAGCTTCGCCTTGACGGTCTTGGTTATCATTTTGGCCTTCTTGGTGCCCGTGGCGCCCAAATGGGCTCCGGCCAACGATGCCTACGAGTCCATGCGTCACCCTCTAGAGTCCATTGAAGACGACTTCAACCGGCTATTCGCCGGATTGCCAGCCCGACGCCCGTTGGGCTTCCGCATCTGGGGCAACGTCATGGCCTTCCAAGGGAGCATCTATCCCACAACCACCCAGGTGTTGTCGGTTGAGTCGGAAACGGAGATGTACTTGAAGGCCAGGACTTACAGCACTTACAACGGCAAAGGTTGGCTCTCTGAACACACGGTAACCGAATCACTGGGCTACACCCCGGAATTCAACCAAGATTCTGTCGACCTCCTGCGAGAGGAAATCACCTACATAGTGACGCCACTTTACGCTTCCAAGAAACTGTTCTCAAGCGACTATTTGTTGGACGTGGACCAGGACGTGATGATTGAGACTCAGGCCTCACCAGTCTTCACCATCGACCTATCCGTACTCCAAGACGGAGGAACTCTCCCCGAGTATCTGCAAGTTATCGGCATGGATCTGACTGAAGCGATCGATGAGAGCGGCCCATTCATAAGCGACCTACAGTTGGCTCAATCTCTGCCAGCGCAGTTCCGCATGGATAAGGTCGACCGTGAAGATGGGTACGTTATCAAGGTGCAATTCACAGAGGCTTTGCCTGCCATACCTAAGGCGCTCTCAGTCACT
>CAJWGH010000218.1 GCA_913031095.1 uncultured Chloroflexota bacterium
CTTCGATACCCAGAATCGCGATGATGTCCTGCAGATCCTTGTAGCGCTGTAGCACCTGCTGCACGCCACGGGCCAGGTTGTAGTGCTCGTCACCCACGATGCCTGGTTCCAGAATCCTGGAATAAGAGGCAAGCGGATCTACCGCCGGGTAGAGGCCTTGGGCGGCAAGTGACCGCTCGAGTGATACAACGCCGTCCAGGTGTCCAAATGTTGTTACGATGCCTGGGTCGGTGTAGTCATCGGCCGGCACGTAGATGGCTTGGAAGGATGTGATGGAACCGGCCTTGGTGGAGGTGATACGCTCTTGCAGGGCGCCCATTTCAGTGCTAAGTGTTGGCTGGTAACCCACGGCGGAAGGCATCCGTCCCAGAAGCGCCGAAACCTCCATACCCGCCAAGATGTATCGGTAGATGTTGTCGACGAAGAGCAGTACGTCTTGGTTTTGCTCGTCCCTGAAGAATTCGGCCATGGTCAGCCCTGTTAGACCGATCCGGGCGCGGACGCCAGGGGACTCATTCATCTGGCCGAACACCAATACCGTGCTGGACAACACACCGGAGTCCTGCATCTCGTGCCACAGGTCATTGCCTTCACGGGATCGTTCTCCCACTCCAGCAAACACCGAAACGCCTTGGTGAACAGCTCCGATGTTGCGGATGAGTTCCTGAATGATGACGGTTTTGCCGACACCGGCGCCACCATAGGCACCAATCTTGCCGCCTTTCATGAACGGCGTGATCAGATCGAATACTTTGATCCCGGTCTCTAAGATGTCAACGGTCTGGTTCTGGTCGTCAAAGGGAGGTGGGTCTCGGTGGATGGGCCATTGATTGGCCGATTCAACTGGTCCCAAGTTGTCTAAGGGTGTTCCAGTAACATCGAATAACCGTCCCAGGGTCTCAGGTCCTACCGGAACGCTGACCTTCTGGCCGGTATCGTTCACTTCAACTCCGCGGGCGAGTCCATCCGTGGCGCCGAGGGCCAGGCAGCGTACCCAGTTGTTGCCGATGTGTTGTTGTACTTCCAACACCAACTTTTCTCCGACGTTGTCCAAATCTAGCGCGTCGAACAGATTAGGCAGTTCGTCCGCGGGAAATTCTACGTCTACGACGGTTCCGATTACTTGGACGACTTTTCCGGTGGCCATTGGCTTCTCCTGAAAACGGCTTACTGGGTAAGACGGCTTTTACCCTTCTAGGGCTATCTGGCCGCCGATAAGGTCTAATAGTTCGTTGGTGATGCTTTCCTGCCTCAGCTTATTCATGACCAAGGTCAGGTCGCCAGATAGTTCATTGGCGTTGTCGGTGGCGGCCCGCATTGCCACCATTCGTGCGGATTGTTCGCTGGCGATGGATTCCAGGATGGCGTGATAGACCTGCATCTCCACGAAGCGAGGCAGCAGGTTCTGCAAGACGGCCAAGTTGCCGGGTTCATAGATATAGCCCACGCTCTCGCCAGAGGTCAGTTCTGCAGGTACTATGGGCAGCAGTTTTTCAATAACTGGTTCTTGGACCATGGTTGAGATGTAGTTGGTGTAGGCCAGGTATATCGCGTCTGTTTCGCCCTCGCAATAGGAGTCTATAATCATGTGCGAGATAGCGTGCGTGTCTACCAGCAGAGGCGTTTCGCCAAGGTCGGTGAACGTCGCCTTCAGGTCTTGGTTGGTGCGGGCCATGAAGTCTCGGCCCTTGCGTCCGACGGCTATGGCTTCTACTGGAGCTTGCTGTTCCAACATGAACTGACCTACTTGCCGGTTCAGGTTGGCGTTAAGGCCGCCACAAAGTCCGCGGTCAGGACTGATCATCAACACCGTCGACTTCTCCACCGGACGGCTGGCCAGTAATGGTTGCGAGCTGGATTCATCGTCCATTGGCTGGGCGGCCAGGTGGGCGAGGACCTCTTGAATCTTGACCGAGTATGGTCTGCCTTCAAGAACCGAGTTTTGGGCCCGCCTCATTTTGGACGCAGCGATTAACGACATGGCGTTGGTCACCTTAGACGTGTTGTCGACGCTGCGAATTCGGCGGCGTATGTCTCTTACGCTAGGCATCTGATATTTCTATCTATCCTGGGTCAGTTAACCCGTGAAGGTTGGCTTGAAATCGTTGATTGCCTTGGTCAGGTTGGCCGACGCCTCATCTGAGATGTCATTGGACTCGGTGATGGAGGCCAAGATGTCAGGATGGGAACCGGATATGTAGCGCAAGAGTTGGTCCTCGAATGCTCCCACCTTCTCAATCTCAACATCCTGCATCAAGCCTTCGTTGACCGCGAACAGTATGACCACCTCGCTCGCCAACGACAGGGGCACGTACTGCGCCTGCTTCAACACTTCAGTGGCTAATTGACCTTGGGCTAACTGGGCTCTAGTTGCCGCGTCCAGGTCGGCTGTGCCGAACTGGGCGAAGGTTGCCAACTCCCGGTATTGGGCCAAAGCCAACCGTAGCTGGCCGGCTACCTTCCGGATGGCCCTGGTCTGGGCTGCGCCACCCACACGTGAGACGGAAAGTCCCACGTTCACCGCTGGGCGAATACCGGAGTTGAACAACTCAGGCTCTAGATAGATCTGGCCATCGGTGATGGATATGACGTTGGTCGGGATGTAGGCCGAAACGTCACCCGCTTGAGTTTCGATGATAGGCAGAGCCGTGATGGAACCACCGCCACTGGCTTCATCAAGACGGGCTGATCGCTCCAACAGCCGGCTGTGCAGGTAGAAGATGTCTCCGGGATAGGCTTCACGGCCTGCCGGACGACGCAGAAGGAGGGACATCTGGCGGTAGGCCCATGCGTGTTTGGTGAGGTCATCATAAACAATAAGGACATCTTTGCCCTGGCTCATGAACTCTTCAGCCATGGCGCAACCAGCGTAGGGCGCAATGTATTGTAGAGGAGCGGATTCGGAAGCTCCAGCAGTGACGACGATTGTGTGTTCCATGGCGCCTGCGGCTTCTAGGGAACCCACAACCTGGGCAACTTTACCTTGCTTCTGGCCGATCGCCACATAGATGCAGATCAGGTCGCCACCCTTCTGGTTTATGATAGTGTCTAGTCCGATGGCGGTTTTGCCGGTGGAGCGGTCACCAATTATCAGTTCGCGCTGGCCGCGGCCGATGGGAATCATGGCGTCCACAGCCTTGATGCCGGT
>CAJWGH010000219.1 GCA_913031095.1 uncultured Chloroflexota bacterium
CATCCAGGGCCATACTTAGTCGCGCAGCGCACACACTCGACGACTACTTCATAGAAAATGATGCCCCAGACTTGGAACCGGAAAGTTCAACCCACAGAGCGCTACAGGTAATAAAAAATACTGCATCAGCAAAAAAATTCGTGATGGAGACCTCGGTTAGGATCGTCGATAGGGCGATTACCCTCTATGGCGGTGGTGGATTCTTGGCCGACAGTACTCTTGCAAAATTATATAGAGATGTTCGAGCTGGCCCGTTGATGCAGCCCTGGGCCCGGAATCAGGCTATAGAATTCATTGGCAAGGTCGCCTTAGGATTGGACCCAAACGACGAATAAACACCCGTATCCAAACGGGCTCTGGAGGACCGATGGCCATTACCTTTGGCGTTAGCCTCTCGGTGGACGACTACTGGGATATCCCTGAATTCGCACGGCGCGCTGAGGCCTTAGGCTACGGCAGGGTCACCATGGGCGAGCACATCATGGACGGTAACCCGCCCCGCCCGACGTTGCTTAACCTACCAGCCATGGCCGCAGCCGCAGGAGCCACTTCCAATCTTCGAGTGATGACCGGGATCGTCATCGCACCGCTATACCATCCTGTGACCCTGGCCAAGATGGTCGCCACCGTTGACCAGGTCTCCAATGGTCGCCTGGACTTCGGTATCGGCATCAGTGGCCAAAGAGGTACCAAGATAGAGTTCGACGCCGTGGGAGTTGATGTCCACACCCGGGGCAAGCGCACCGACGAGATGCTCCAGGTGATGCAACGCCTATTCACTGAGGAACATGTGTCTCACCACGGCGATTTCTTCGATTTCGATGACGTTAGCTTACTGCCATTTCCAGCACAAAAGCCGTACCCGCCTGTCTGGGTCTCGGGGCGCAGTGAGGCGGCCATGCGGCGGGCCGGAGTGATGGGCGACGGCTGGTACCCATATCTGTTCACCGTTCGTCGGATCAAGGCCAGCAACGATATGGTCCGCCAATACGCCGCCGAGGCCGGGCGCGACCTGACGGGCTTCAACTGGGGACTGAATCAACCGACGGCCATCTCTTCAGATGGCTCTGAGGCCTTGGAGCTTGCGGTATCCAACGTTGGTGAACGGTACGTGACGGCCGAACGGAGTGCCGAGAGTATCGCTAAGGCTCTGTGTATCGCAGGGACTCCCGACGACTGCGTCAAAGCCGTGGAAGAAAGGATCGAAGCCGGAGTCGAACACATCAACCTCGGTTTCTTGGCCTCCGAGCCAGACGCGTTCTACAGGCAGATGGAGCTGTTCGCCTCTCAGGTGATACCCAAATTCCAATGATAAACACCAAATCAGCATAGTTTCTTACTAGGAGCAGAGCCATGCCAGACTCAACCAACCTCAAGATGGAAACCAATATAGCCGTCGCCATGAGGGACGGCGTGACCCTTTATGCCGATATCTACCGGCCAGATGGCGAAGGCCTGTACCCAACCATCTTGCAACGTACGCCCTACGACAAAACAAACAGCCTGACCAACACCATGTTAGACCCGATCCGTGCGGCCAAAGCCGGTTTTGCGGTGGTGATCCAAGACACCCGTGGCCGTCACGCATCGGAAGGCGAGTTTTACGCCTTCCGCGACGATATTGACGATGGCTATGACACTGTGGAGTGGGCCGCCGCCCAACCTTGGTCCAACGGCAAAGTGGGAATGTATGGGGCCTCATACGTTGGAGCAACCCAATGGCTTGCAGCGACTTCCCGACCTCCTCACCTGGTGACCATCGTGCCCACAGTTACCGCCTCCAACTATCACGACGGTTGGACCTACCAGGGTGGCGCATTTGAGCTAGGGTTCAACATGTCATGGACGCTCCTACAGTTGACCTTAGCTAATTTCAAGAATGTATCCACAGTGCAGAACGTACCCGAAGAGCGACGGGCAAACCTGATCCACGATGTGGACAATATGACCGAGGGTTTCAGCTACCTGCCCACGAAAGACTTTCCGGGCTTGGATTCGGGCCTGGCCAAGTACTACTACGACTGGCTGGCCCACCCCGATTTCGATGAGTATTGGAAGAGGCTGTCCATAGAAGAGCACCACTCGGAAATCAACGTCCCGGCGCTACACTTCGGCGGCTGGTACGACATATTCCTCGGCGGTACTATCCGAAATTACCTTGGGATGAAGAAGAGTGGGGCAAATGAAACAGCGCGCAACCGGCAGAGATTGATCATCGGCCCTTGGGTCCACGGCGCACGGGGCACAACCATGGCAGGCCACCATTATTTCGGTATCATGGCCGACGCGGCGGCTATCGATGTGGATGGCGTGCATCTACGTTGGTTCGACCATTGGCTGAACGATGCCAATAACGGCAGCGTCGACGATGCGCCGGTCCGTATCTTCGTCATGGGTGACGACGCTTGGCGGGACGAACAAGAATGGCCACTGGCTAGGGCTGTTGAGACCAAATATTACCTTCATAGTAGCGGCAAGGCCAACTCCAAATATGGAGACGGGTCTCTAAGCACTGTCAGCCCGCAGTCGGAAGCGCCGGATGTTTACCTATACAATCCAGACAATCCGGTCCCGACCACCGGCGGCGCGCTTTGCTGCAACCCATACTTCGCAGCCAACGGGGCCTACGACCAGAACGCGGTGGAAGAGCGGCAAGACGTTTTAGTCTACTCAACCCCCCCTCTGGAGAAAGATACGGAGGTCACCGGGCCAGTAACGGTGACGCTCTGGGCTTCCACATCAGCAACCGATACCGACTTCACCGCCAAGTTGGTCGACGTCTGCGAAGACGGCTGTGCCAGAAACCTGACCGACGGCATCATCCGGGCCCGCTACCGCGATTCCATGTCTAACCCCACTCTGTTGGAACCCAGCCGGGCCTATTGCTATGAGATAGACCTCTGGGCCACCAGCAACGTCTTCAAAGCCGGGCACCGGATACGATTGGAGGTCTCCAGTAGTAACTTCCCCCGGTTCGACCGGAACACTAACACCGGTAACATCATTGCCGAGGACACAGAATTGCGGCCGGCGCTGCAGACCGTGTTTCACGACAGGCAACAGCCATCTTACATCAGCCTTTCAGTAGTGCCGAGATAAAGGGAAAAATGCCTGAGG
>CAJWGH010000220.1 GCA_913031095.1 uncultured Chloroflexota bacterium
TGTATTCGGTAGTTGCGGCTGTCTACTATGTATAGAACGTCATCCTGGCTGACGGCGATGCCGCATGGCCGATCTAGTTCACCGTCTCCTGAGCCTTGAGTTCCCCAGTGGGTCGCGTATTCTCCGTCTTTGTCGTATTTGGTCACCCGGTTCAACCACTCGTCTGTGACGTAAACGTTGGTGTCTCTGTCGAGGGCGATGCCTACTGGCCAGATGAATTGGCCCGGGCCTTCACCGTATGAGCCGAAGGTGGAGATATATTCTTCTCCCTCTTCGCCCAGTTTCATAACTGTTAGCCGTGTGCCGTCAGGCCTGTCTTCTCGGCCTCGATTGACGATATAGGCAATGTCATCAGGCGCGAGAGCAAAGTCCACGGGGTAGCGGACTCCGGCGCCTACATGCTCGGCACGGGCAGCTGTCGATTCGTACGTAAATGTACGGTCGTTAATTCCTAAAAATACGCTTGCCATTGGTCTACCTCCTTGGAATCAGGCGGATGAAGGGGCATGTTAGATAGTGCGCGAGGGCACCGTGTAGTCATTTACCTTTTTATATATCTGGATCCGCTGGCGTTGGGAGTCGGCGATGATCAGACGGTTCTCCACAGGGTCGAACACGAGGTCGGTGGGCATGTTCAGCCTCCACTCTACCCGAGGGTCCTTGACCTCGCGCCGCCGCCGAACCGCGTCCGGATTGGCTTCTACGGTCATCTTGGCCCAGTAAGACAGTTCGGCGGCATCGCCAAGCAGGCTGGTGATGAACCGACCATCCGAAGCAAACACCTGGATCCGGTTGTTGGACCAGTCGCAGACATAAATGTCGCCGTCGCGGTCAACTGCGATTCCGGACGGGCGGCCGAGCTCACCGCGGCCTGTGCCTTCGCTGCCAAAGGAGGCAACGAAAGAGCCATCTGCAGTGAATTTCTGGGCTCGGTGGTTCATGTGATCAGAAACGTAGATGTAGCCTTCGGAATCGGCGGCTATGCCCCATGGGGAATCCATCTGTCCGTCGTCGCTTCCCATCTCTCCAAACGTACCAATATGGGCTCCGTCCTTGGTGACCTTCTGTATCCGGTGGTTGCGGGTGTCCGATAGATAGATGTCATCGTTGTGGTCGATGAGAATCCCTGAGGGACCATTGAACTCACCTTCGCCTGCCCCGGTCTCTCCCCACATCCTCAAGAAATTGCCTTCGCTGTCGAATACTGAGATCCGGTTCAGCCATTCGTCGGTAACATAAACCGTGTTCTGGCTGTCTACTGCTATTCCGGCCGGCCAGATAATTTGCCCAGGGACCTCTCCGTACTTGCTGAACTCGGTTACGAGTTCTTCCTCTCCCGAGGCATTGCCAGGAATTATCTTGCTGACCCGGCAGCCCACGGTCGTCCGACTCCAATGGACATTGGGAATCATCTCGAAACCGCGACTAATCACATATGCGGCGTTAGCCTCTGACCCAATGGCCATGGCCAATGCCACAGGATGCCTGAACCCGGTTCCTGAGGCTGCGGAACGGCCAACGGCATGGCTGAAATCAAAAACTCGGCCCGCTGCTATCTGAGTCTGCATGTTTCGTATTCCTTATCTGGAGATTGCCCCATTAAGATTCGGCAATGCCTGATTCCCTATTCGCATCCGGCCACGTGCGTGCCGCCCCGATCCTTCTGAGGAAAAAGAGAAGCCTGCCAAATTTCGGCCTGGCAGATTCTTCGTCGGCCTTTGGCGCCGCTGCCATCGGGCCAATCCACTATCAGGTGTAGCGACCGATTTAAAGAAACGCCGGTGCTTCGAAAGTGCCTTTTACTATCGGCTTGGAATCCAGGCCGAACCAGTCTTCTAACACGGTACTGTATAGGCCTCGGAAGTCCATGTTGGGTACCAAGTCGCCCTGCTGAAGGTCTTTGGCCTTGCGGGAAGGGAATTCGCCGTACTGGCCGCCTTTGATCGCGTCTCCGATAACGAACGCAGCTCCGGCCGCGCCGTGGTCGGTGCCGGAGCCGTTGTCGCGGACGCGCCTGCCGAACTCCGAGAACATCAGCAAGACGACATTGTCGGATGCGTCGTGTTCGCTGAGGTCGGTAAAGAAATCGTCAATGGCCTGAGACACATCGCCCCAGAGAGTATGGTGCATGCTTCCCTGGTTGGAGTGACTGTCGAAGCTGCCGTGGTCACAGTAGAAGATTCGGGTGCCCAGGTCCGCTAAGTGGACCTGAGCGATTCCACGTAACTTCTGGGCGATGGTCGTATCTGCGTATTCGACTCCGGAGCTATACTTCTCGGGAGCCACCTTCAGGATGTCGGCGCCTTTCATAGCTTCGAGTCCGGTCTGTCCCAGGTATTCGGTCACAACGTCGTTGCCCATCTCAGGGGCGTACATTCGGGAGAATCGGTCGAGTATCTGGTCGCGCTGTTGTCCGCCCGATATCCCAGTCAACAGTCCATAGGACTCCAGATTGTCCACGCAGGCTACCGGAACGCCAGGCAGGACCATGGCGCGGAACAAGCTGGGTCCGAAACTGACGGCGGTGACGATGTTTTCCTTAAGGGGATCCAGGTCTTTGGTGGCCATCCCCAGCCAGCCTTCGGTACCCAGGGTCTCCGGCTCGCAGGTGTGCCAGATGTCCATGGAGCGGAAATGAGAGCGGGGCGAATTTGGGTAGCCAACACCGTGGATGATGGCCATCTTGTTCTGATCGTACATCGCCTTGAGAGGCCCCATGGCCGGGTTTAGCCCGAAGCCGCCGTCTATGGGCAGGATTTTGTCTTCGGTGAGGGCCACTGCTTTGCGGTTGTCGTGGTACAGACCATCGGTGTAAGGAATCACGGTGTTCATGTAATCGTTGCCGCCGGAAAGCTGTAGAACCACCAGCACAGGGTCTTTCTTGATGGTAGCCATTACTTTCTCCTAAAACCCTAACTTAGCAGTATTGGAATTCTTTAATCGAGGATATCAATTGGAGGAGCTCGCCGATCCGTGCGGTAGAGTCGGCCGTTTCTTCCTCGGTATCCCAGGTGCATTCACCTTTTTGGGAAACGTGTTCCACCAGTTGTTGATGAGAGGATGCGCCAGCTTTCACCGGTCCGATGATGTTGAGACAGCTATCGACCAGTACCTCC
>CAJWGH010000221.1 GCA_913031095.1 uncultured Chloroflexota bacterium
TCTCAATACCTGGCGCATTGTGGCATCTTCCCGCCACTGCAGCCCTCTCTAGGCGGTTCCCAGACCGGCGCGGGTTTGCCATATCTATGCATGGGTTCGGTTCCAACGTAGGGAACGTGCTCGCACCTTTACTGGCAGGAGGACTGCTGACCGTCATGGCCTGGCGGCCCATCCTGGTGATGTACGCCGCACCAGCCGGCCTGATGGCGATTTTTGTCTGGTTTTCCCTAAAAGACTTGGGTATAGAAAACGGCGACGACCGAACTGAAGACAGGCCTAAACGTCAGGTTATCGCTGGTTACCGGGAAGGCTTGGCGATGTTCAAGATCCCGGTCGTAGCCACCTTGGTATTAGCTGCGGCAGTCCGTGGTGTGGCTAACAACGCCCTGTTTCAATGGGCGCCGTTCTACCTAAGAGAAGCAGAAGACGGCGGGCTGGCCATGGGTTACTTCAGCGTGGGAGTCCATCTGTCCCTGCTCACGGGGATGGGCATCGTTTCTGCCCCGATCTTGGGTTACCTATCTGACCGTTACGGTCGCAAACAGGTTTTGGTGCCAGGGTTGATCATAGCAGCGACGCTAACCATGTTCGTCGTCAGCGCAGGAGACAGTATCGCTTTGGCGTTATTGCTTGCTGGTATTGGATTGTTCAGTTTCGCTCTGCAGCAGATCATACTAGCCGCGCTGCTAGACGTGGTGGAAAAGGGTACCGAAGCTACAGCTTCGGGTCTTATTTTCGGGATCAACGGCCTGCTGGGATTCGGATCGCCGTTCTTGGCGGCGTTCATCATCAATAAATTAGGTGGCTACGGCTCCATCTTCTACTACGTGGGCGCATTGACAGTGGTGGCAGCCGTGATCATCGTCTTCATACCATTCCCTAACTACCGGATAGACAGGCTTGCTCCATCCGAAGCTAAAAACTCATAGGCACGTTTGACACCCTATTTGAGGCTAGCTTAAAATATACTTGCCATCTACCCAAGAGGGAGGTGAGCGTCAGGTACGGGTAAATTCTAGGACAGCACTGCCGCTGGGATCTGAGATGACCGAGACGGCCAGAAAATTATCACTCTCCGCAAATTGCGCCCCGTTACTTCGGGGTGTTTGTTTTGTCGGGCTCCTGGCCCGTTCCTCTTTTCGGAGAACCCCTTGAACCAGACCATCACCGCCGTGAACGGCTTGGAAGTAGGGCACTACACCGATCTACAAAATGCCACCGGCTGCACAGTCTTCTTGTGCCGCGATGGTGCGGTTGGCGGTGTTGACGTGCGTGGCGGCTCTCCGGGCACAAGGGAGACCGATCTACTTCGCCCCGGGCATCGCGTTAACCAGGTCCATGCGGTTGTTCTTAGTGGCGGCAGCGCTTTCGGTTTGGATGCGGCATCCGGGGTTGTCTCTTATCTGGAATCCCAGGGGATCGGTTTCGAAGTGGGCCCGAAAGAAGACCCGGTAGTTGTCCCTATAGTATCTTCAGCCATACTCTATGACCTTGGACTTGTTTCGTCCCAAGTTAGGCCAGGCCCGGATGAAGGCCGCAGCGCCTGCCGTGCTGCCAGTACACGCCCCATGATTGAAGGCAGCGTGGGAGCGGGTACCGGCGCAACTGTGGCCAAGCTAGGGGGAGCAGAACGTGGGGTCAAGGGCGGCATAGGCTCGGCCTCGATCGTCATTTCTACCGGGCAAACGGTCGCCGCAGCTGTCGCAGTTAACGCCGTCGGCGGCATCTGGGACCATACCGACGGAAAGCTGCTCGCTGGGCCTCGAAGGGCTAGCGGCGGATTCGACGACCCGGTTGCCATGCTCCTTGAAGGCGCCTCCGACACTCCGACTGGGCCGGTCAACACCACCATCGGGTTGGTCGCGACAGACGCGCAAATCACGAATGAAGACGCCAACTACCTAGCACGGGTCAGCCACGATGGGTTGGCCCTAGCAATACGTCCCTGCCATACGGTAAGGGACGGCGATACCATGTTTGCAATGGCCACAGGACATAACCATTCCCGCTTAGACCTGACGTCTCTAGGAGCCGCTGCGGTGGAAGTTACAGCCCAGGCTGTTCTCAGGGCAGTCAGACAGGCGACAGGGCTGGGCGAAATACCTTCCATCAGCGAATTGTAAGCCTAACAGGCCGAGCCGATATCGAGGTCAATCTGAGAAACAAAGTGTTTTTAGGTGACACGGACGATACCAGATAGCATGAGAATGATCAGATCCAGCAAAGAGATGTCCCTGGCGTGTCGTGAGGCGTTAACGCCGGTTGGCCTGGTGCCGACCATGGGGGCGCTTCACGCTGGACACCTGAGTCTGGTCGACCAAGCCCGGGCCGACAACCTTACGGTGGCCGTAAGCATCTTCGTGAATCCGACACAGTTCGGCGACGAAAACGATCTGAACCAATATCCTAGAGACTTGGACGGCGACCTCGAGCTGTTGCGACAGCACGGCGTGGACCTGGTCTATGTTCCGACGATTGATGAGGTGTATCCGGAGGGTTTTGACACCTGGGTAGACGTCGGCCTGCTGGCCGATAAACTGGAAGGCCTGCACCGACCAGGCCATTTCCGTGGCGTGGCAACCGTGGTATCTAAGCTCTTTAGTATGATGCGCCCCGACCGCGCTTATTTCGGCCAAAAAGACGGCCAGCAATCCGTCGTAATCCAAAAATTGGCCAGAGATTTGGATATGGGTGTGGAAGTGGTCGTAATGCCGACCATTCGAGAACCGGATGGCCTGGCGATGAGCAGCCGTAACGTCCAACTCTCGCCGGAGCATCGTCAAGCGGCGCCGGCGGTCTACAGAGCGCTGTGTGAGGCCTACAGGCTTTGGGCTGACGGTGAGCGGAACGGAGACAACTTGAGGGAAGTCGCCAAAGACATTCTGCGGTCGGAACCAAGAATCAACTTCATAGACTATGTAAGCGTGGCCAGCATGTCCACTTTGGATGAGGTGGCGTTGGTGACAGGTCGGGCCATCCTATCAGCAGCGGTCCACATGGGCTCGGTGCGCCTGATCGACAACCTGGTCCTGGAATAGAAGAGCCCTGCCCGAAACCCAACTGGTAGTAGACGCCAGCTTGTCACCCGGGCCGGCACCGCTA
>CAJWGH010000222.1 GCA_913031095.1 uncultured Chloroflexota bacterium
TCTCTGCAACCAGCAGGAGATTCTCCAGTTGGCTGTCGATGCCGTCGCCCGTCTTAGCGGAAACATCGACAGAAATGATGTCGCCGCCCCAGTCTTCAACCAAAAGCTCTTGTTCGCTGAGCTGGCGTTTCACCCGTTCTGGATCGGCTCCGGGAAGGTCCATCTTGTTGATCGCGACCACGATGGGAACTTCAGCTGCTTTGGCGTGGTTGATGGCTTCCGTGGTCTGTGGCATGATGCCGTCGTCTGCCGCTACCACCAGTACTGCAATATCTGTTACCCGCGCACCCCTGGCCCTAATGGCCGTGAAGGCGGCGTGGCCCGGAGTGTCCAAGAACGTGATGGGATTGCCGTTGGATTCCACTTGGTACGCGCCGATGTGCTGGGTGATGCCGCCAACTTCGCGGTCGGCAACTCTGGAGTTCTTGATGGAGTCCAGCAAGGAAGTTTTGCCGTGATCCACATGGCCAAGCACGGTAACCACCGGTGGGCGGATCACCATGTCGGCGCCGTCCTGGTCTTCGGTTCCCTTGGCTGAAGTTCCTTTGGCCGCAGTGGGCGATTCTGCCATGCTGGTTCGGATTCCCAGGGCAGTGGAAACTAGGGTGGCGACCTGATAGTCGACCACCTGGTTCATGGACGCCATTATCCCGTTGCGCATCAGTTGCTTAATAACGTCAATGGGGTTCTGATTCAAGACCTCCGACAGATATTGGATCGTCATGGTCTCTGGGAGCACTAGTGATCGAGTCTGGGCCCGGCGCTCCGATGTCCTTTTAGGTCTTGAAGTTTCGCTAGCATCGTCCACTGCTGTGGGCTGTCCGTCAGAAGTCATTTACACATCCATCAGAATCTATAGTTTAGAATCCGCGTTCTGGGGCGCTATGTTCTCTTGATAATGAGTCTGTACCGGTTCTAAGTCTCGGGTCGAGAGGCTTTGCTTGAAGCTACGTTCCAGGGCTCCTTTCTTAAGCGCCCGGCCCCAGCAATCGAGGGTGCGGCAGATATAGGCCCCCCTGCCAGCTTCTCTCCCCGTGGTATCTACGGTGATAGGGCCCTGACTGGTCTTAACAATTCTAACGAGTTGCTCCTTTGGCATCTTCGAGCCGCAAGAGACACAGCTACGTTCGGGGATATGACGGCTTTTTGGGGACACTGAACCTCCAGATGTCCGCCCGCCGGGAATTCGGCAGAAACCCTAAGTGAGGAAGCAATCCGAGATGGATCTAGCGACCTCCGCCGGCAGCAGCTCCGCCTCCGCGGGCGCCACCGCCACGGGCTCCGCCACCACGGGCCCCACCTCCTCCTCTGCGACGACGGCCACCACGGCTGCCGCCCCGGAACTCGTCGACGATATCCTCGGCGAACCGGATTTTGCCAGCGTCGGGAATCAGCACCGGCAGGTCACCTAGGTCTGGTAGTTCACCTTCTTCCTCGTCGTCGTCTTCATCGTCTTCATCGGACAACTCGACGTCATCAAGGGTGAATGCGCCTAAGTCTTCAACACTAAGGCCTTCAGCTGCAGCGAGATCGGTCGCCACTTCTTCAGGCTCCTGTTCTTCTTCTTCTTTGATTAGTGCCTCGAGGATACTGTCTTCGTCAACCTCTTCGGCCGGGGCCTCAAGCACGGTTTCCTCTACCGGAGCGTTTGCAGTTTCGGCTGCTTCTTCATGTTCCTCTGTGGTCACCGCAGCGCCGGCCTCTTCAACGATGGCGATCGCTTCTTCCACCGCATCAGCGACATCTTCCGCTGCTAGGGTGGTATCGTCGTCAGTAGAGGTTGTGGCGCTTGCCAGGGCTTGAGTGGATTCCTTAATCTCTTCCCATTCTGTCATGCCTTTGATGTCGAGCCTCCAGCCAGTCAAACGGGCGGCAAGACGTGTGTTCTGGCCTTCTTTCCCGATGGCCAGCGAGAGCTGCCGATCTGGCACCACCACAATGGCGGTCTGGTCTGACTCCAGCAATTCGACGTGTACCGGCTCCGATGGGCTGAGGGCGTTGGTGATAAATGCCCTGTGGTCTTCGTCCCATGACACGATGTCGATCTTCTCGCCTTGTAGTTCGTTAACTATGCTCTGGATTCGATTGCCCCGGATGCCGATGCAGGAACCGACCGGGTCGATGCCTGCCTGGGAGGCGCTCACTGCGACCTTGCTGCGGAAACCGGCCTCGCGGGCGATGGCCTTAATCTCGACTACGCCGTTATAGACCTCAGGCACCTCAATTTCGAACAGCCGCTTGAGCATGTTCTTGTGGCTTCTGGAGACCAGAATCTCAGGGCCTTTGGGCGTGCTGCGGACGCTCACCAGATATACTTTGGTGCGCTGTCCTTTCCGGTAGCGTTCGTTAGGAGCTTGTTCTTCGAAAGGAAGCACTGCCTGAGCGCGACCAAGATCCAACGTGATGGTTCGGCCAGGTTCGGCCTGCTCAATCACACCGGATACGATGTCGCCCTCATGCTGCTGGAACTCTTGGTAGAGGAGGTCACGCTCAGCTTCGCGCAGCCGCTGCAGCACGACTTGCTTGGCCGTCTGCGCCGCGATTCTGCTGGCGTTGTGGGGTAGCGGTTCGGCGGCCGCCACCTCGTCACCCAACTCCGCGCCCTTCTTGATGAACTGGGCGTCGGCGACAGTGACTTCTTTGTCCGTGTCCTCGACCGTTTCGACAACGGTCTTTAGCGCGAATACGCTCACTTCCCCTGTATTGGGGTTGAGGGTCACGGATATGTTCTGGCCTGAGGCCGGATTATCTTTCTTGAACGCCGATGCCAGTGCAACCTCAATAGCTCCAAGCACTTGCTCGCGGGGCAGGTGCCTTTCTGCCGTTAGCTGGGTCAATGCAATCAGGAAATCACTTTTCATTAGTACGCACCCCTCCCGGTTCCCGAACGGAAAACGTTTGTCTCCATCAGCAAGAAAGCGGGTTTTACCCGCTCTCCTAGGAAGGCTTATATGTGGATTGATTATAGCATCGCCACGGCTGAAGTTTCAAGTTTTCCAGCCTCATTCCAGCCTCACACTCTCTCGTCTGCGGTGCGCCTAGCCGATACTACTGAGAGACTTCTAAAGCCTTCGGTCTGATTTCTTAGTTAGTA
>CAJWGH010000223.1 GCA_913031095.1 uncultured Chloroflexota bacterium
GGTGGTTACCCTTCGGGATGGTCATCACCTTCGACCTTTTGTCGGAGACAAACTGGTCCCGGTGTCCCACGCCGGTAGCCCCCACGGTCATTGAACTAATGCCCCCACCACGAAAACAGAACGGCGACAGAGATGCGAGTGACGGCGACCTGCGTTTGTCTCCAGGGACCGAGAACTATCTGCTATGTCTCTACAAACTGTGGGAAGATGATGAGATTCCTACAATCACGCAATTGACTGATACCTTACGGCAACTCCCAGAGACCGAAGGTCTAGGGACCTCGGTGCCTTCCGTTGCTGGTATGATCCGTCGGATGCAAAGGCAGAGTTTGGTAGATGTTGGTACGGACAAACGGATTAGGCTGACTAAACAAGGCTTGGAAGGTGGAGAGGATATCGCCCGACGGCACAGACTAGCTGAGTGGCTGGTGGTCAAACTCTTAGGTATGGATCTGCACCAAGCCCATAATGAAGCCCATCGACTTGAACACGGTATGTCTCAAGACTTTCAGGAAAAACTTGTTGAGCGATTGGGGTATCCGAAACGTTCTCCTTATGGTCGACCAATCCCTGGTACTGGTGAGCCAAAGATGCCAGCGGACGCTCTCACCCTGGATGCTGCCGAACCGGGTGAGGTCTATGTAGTGGATCGGGTACCAGAGGAAGATTCCCAGTTGTTGCGCTTCCTGGCTGGCTCTATGATTGTGCCGGAACAATCAATCACTGTTGCTGAGGCTGCACCGTACCTCGGGGTCATGGAAGTAGCTACACAGGGTGAGAAAGTGTCTATAGGATACAACGTGGCCCGACAGATAGTCGTTCGACCTTTAAACGCCCACACCGGCTAAGACTCCGTCTACTTGGAGTATTCGTCGTTTGAAGACGGCGGGGACAAATGTTCCCTCACCACTGCCCAACTCTGAGCCATACTGCGGTCAGGGTAAGGATTGGGCTCTCCCGTGCGAAAGACCTTGACCCGTACAAAGACTGGGCCACTCTGACACATGATTTCTTCGAGCCCGATCAATAATTCCTCTAGTTTGTCGAATTCGTAAACCTTCGCGTATCCAGAGCTGTTGGCTATCTGTGCCAAATCTAGGCTATCCATCTCTTTAATGGGTATGCCGGAGGTAGAGGTACTGGAAGCGTCGTCGAATACGAAATGGACAAGGTTCTTAGGATTAGACTCGCCGATGGTAGCCAGGCCACCCAGGTTGGTACGCAGTGTGGAATCGCAGTCCAACACCAAGACTTTGCTTTCTGGTTGAGCCAGCGCCAGTCCCAGTCCGACTGCTGGGGCACGGTCCATACAGTCGGATATATCGACATCCAAGTCGCGGCGTTCTGACACCTGACTCCAGTCTCGGAGAGCGGACGACGTCGAAACCACTAACGCGTCATTACGGTGGAAGTTAACGGCCTTTGTCGCTTCCATCGCTGGTATCACCGGGCCGGGTCTTCCTGGGCCTGTTCTGGGCCGTGTTGTCAATGGAGTTGTTCTCCTTGCGAATCTTATCTACACTGCCGAATTTGGCGAACATACCTCGCCAGACACCGGTCATCAAGTACATCCCCACGATGATCAACGCCCCACCAACTATGCCCGATAATATGTTGGAGCGTTCGAAGGCTTGAAAAAGGAGCCAAAATCCCAGTGCCAGTACGGCATAGGCGCCAACCCTGGGAAAAAGCCCTCCATTAAGCATACTATCTATGGTCCTTGCTCTTCATTAGGGAATTCTGCTTTCGCAAATATAAACCGGGGCAGCGTTACAACGTCTGCCCCGGTTTATATGGTCACTTTCTGAGGCTACATCCCTACCGTTTGATACCTAAAGTCTCAGGCATGTCTGCTATGGCGGTGTGTACGGTCCGCTTAGCCGGAGTACGGAACTGTACTGGAGTGTTCTCGATCTCCGGTTTTACCAGCAGGTGGACGAAGACTGGCCCTTCGGCGGACAGAGCTTCGTCAATGCCGTTGGTCATGTCTTCCAGGTTGTCGAAGCTGAATACCTTAGCATATCCAGCCGACTTGGCCATCCCTTCCCAGTCGACCTCTTCACTACCTGGGATGGGCTGACCGCCGGTGACGGCGTAAACCTTGTTGTTGAACAAGATATGCACCAGGTTTTTGGGGGCCTTGTTGGTGAGGGTCACCATGGCGCCCAGATTCATCAGCAGACTGCCGTCGCCGTCCAAACACATGACTTTGCGATCGGGTTGGGCAAGCGCCAGCCCAAGGGCTACGTTGGAAGCCTTGCTCATAGCGCCGGAGACCGGGAAGTCCAACTTTTCGTTTGATGTGACCGTGGGAAGACCGAAGTTGACGTTGTTGGCATTCATGGTGGCCACGAAGACCGCGTCGTTCCGCTTGCTGTCCAGGAGTTTTACTGCATCGGTGTTGTCGATCATATGATTAATTAATCTCCCTGATTTTACGGTCGGCTACGAGCCGAACTCAGTACCGACTAAAACGGCCACAGGTTTCTGTGTCTTGTCGGCCTCCTCAATCGCCAAGCTGATTCGGTCGGCATCGTCATCGGTCTCTATTAGATAGTAACTTATGCCCCATGCATGGAGGATGTGCTCGATGAAGCGGGCCGCGGAATCCCTGGTTAGTCCATGCCTGCTCCAACCCCGGTAACCGACCAGCATCACCAAAGGTTGATTAACATCCAGGCCAAGACCCCGTATTGAGTCACCGGCTTCAAAGATTCCGGTGTTCTGAATCAGGACTATAGGCCGTTTGCCGCCTACCCAGAGGCCTGCGGCAATCGCCATGGTCTCGCCTTCGCGGCAAACAGGGACTAGGTCTAGAGTAGGTTCATTTGTTAGTAGCTGGTACATGAAATTGGTCTCGCTATCCGGAAGCCAGACAACGTGACTGATGTCATTTTTCTTCAGTTCCGCCACTACAGAGGCGGGGTGCAGGATCACTTCTTGAGTGGCCATTGTGGCTCCTTACCCGAGGAATCGATTGCTTCTTCCCGTCAGTCCAACAACATGCTGATCTAGCAATGTGGGCCGGGCTCGGAAGACGCCTCATTATATTCGTGCTCAGGAAATAGCGTCAAATGAAACACGTCTGAG
>CAJWGH010000224.1 GCA_913031095.1 uncultured Chloroflexota bacterium
TGGGCGACTTGATCAGGGGTGACCTGCATGCCCATGTAGACTACCTCCATGCCGGCGTCACGCATCGCCCGGGCGATGACCTTCACCCCTCTGTCATGACCGTCCAGCCCCAACTTGGCCAGTAGGACTTTTATGTTGGCTGGTTGGGTCGTCACTGCTAAAACACTCCGGGATCCACGTACTCACCGTAGACCTCTCTCATAGTGTCCAGTATCTCGCCCTCGGTGGCCAAAGCTCCTACTGCTTCTAGCACCGGCGGCATCAGGTTTTTGTTGTCTTGTGCTGCTTGCTTGAGGGAGGACAAAGCCGACTTCACATCGGCGGCACTGCGCCCGCTTCTGGTCTCAGCCAGCCGTCCTTTCTGCCATTCTTCTTCTTCGGGATCGAACTCGAATAGTTCGAGTTTCTGGTTACTTTCGGACTGGTACTGGTTCAGCCCTACAATAACCTGGTCACCGCTCTCTATCCGCAATTGGTACTCATAGGCTGCCCGCGCAATCTCGAGTTCGATGTAGCCTGTGTCGATGGCGCTGAGCATGCCAGTCTTCATCGGGAATTGGCCGGAGCCCATGGCCTCGAGTCTGTTGATGTAATCCCAGGCGGCTTCTTCCATATCGTTGGTCATGCTTTCTATGAAATACGAACCCGCGAGAGGGTCCACCGTAGTTGTTACGCCCGATTCGTGGGAGAGGATCAACTGGGTTGCCAAGGACATGCGCATCGCTTCTTCCGACGGTATGTCGAATGCCTCATCATAGCCGCTGACATGGAGCGATTGGGTGCCGCCTAATACTGCCGCAAGGGCCTGTAGTGTGCCTCGGGCGATATTGTTCTGCGGGTCCTGCCGCATCAGGGTCGAGCCCAGGGTCTGGGTATGGAACCGCAGCCTCATGGACTCCGGCCTTGAAGCCTTGTAGCGGTCTTTCATGATACGGGCCCACATGCGCCGCGCCGCCCGGTATTTGGCTACTTCTTCGAACAAGTCGTTGTGGCAGCCGAAGAAGAATGATAAGCGGGGGGAGAAGCTGTCCACCGGCAGTCCTCGTTCCAGAGCCGATTCCACGTAAGCCATACCTTGGGCGATTGTGAAAGCCAACTCCTGGATGGCGTCGGAACCACTCTCTCGGATATGATAGCCGGAGATGGAGATGGTATACCAGTTGGGTACGTGCTGTGTGCAGAACTCCACGATGTCCGTTGTCAGCTTGAGGGAAGGCCCTGGCCCAAGCGCAAAAGTCTTCTGCCCGTGAAATTCTTTCAGCGAGTCGTTCTGGACCGTTCCACGTAGCTTGCTCCAATCGACACCTCGTTTTTCAGAGACCGAAAGGAACATGCCTAACAGTACGATAGCCGGGTGATTGATGGTTAGGGAGACGCTGACTTCGTCCAGAGGTATGTCCAGGAATAGTTCGTCCATATCATGGACCGAGTCTATGGCTACTCCCAACCGGCCAACTTCGCCCTCGGCCAGTTCATGGTCTGAGTCATAACCTGTCAGTGTCGGGTGGTCGAAGTCGGTACTGATGCCGTTCTGGCCGTGGTCCAACAAGAACCGGTAGCGCTCATTGGTAGCCTGGGCGGTTCCGAAACCGGCAATCTGACGGCGGGTCCAAAGCCGTCCTAGGTACATATCGGGATAGGGTCCCCGGGTGAATGGATATTCACCTGGATGGCCTAAGTCTCGGGTGAAGTCCATGTTGGCCAGGTCATCCGGAGTGTAGACCGGTTTCACTTTTAGGCCCGAGAGGCTGTTCTTGAGTGGTTCCTTGTTGTCAGGCATCCGTTACTGTTAACCGACGCGAACGTATTTATCGACGCTCTTTTCAGAAGTCAGCGCCAGGTACAAATCCCCGTTGGCATCAACCCAAGAGCCATGGGCAGAACGCGAAGGGAACCTTTCCAAAACCCTGCCGTCGCCGTCTAGCACGCTCATCTGGGGTGGGTTGGTGTCGTCAGGGCGTTCGGATGTGTAGAAAATGCCTTCACTGTCCTGGGATATGTCCAGAGGCCGGTTCATGTCAGTCCACATGGTTATGTAGTCGCCCTCAGGAGAGAACACCTGGACGCGGCTGTTCTCTCGGTCGCAGAGATATACCTGGCCGTCTGCGCCCACGATTAGGCTATGAGGAAGGTGGAATTGATTGGGGCCACCCTTGCCAGGCTCGCCCCAGGACGAAATCAGGTCGCCCGCTGCGGAGAAACGGTGCACGCGGGCGTTCCGGTAGCCGTCTGAGATATATAGTTCGCCACTGGGTGCGGGGACCATCTCGGTCACATAGTTGAAAGGTCCGGCTGAGCGGGGGCATACCTCACCCGCCACTTCGCAGCCGGTGTCCGAGTACTCACCCTTTGTGCCGATGGATAGCAAGGGTTTGCCGTCGAGGGAGCACTTCATAGCGATGGAGCCTTCCCGGTCGGTAAGGTAGGCGATGTCATCTTTTATGAAGATTCCGTGGGGGTCGTCGAACATGCCTTCGCCCCAAGCGTTGAGGAATTTTCCTTGCCGGTCGAAGACCAGGACTGGTGGGCTTTTGCGCTGGAAGACATAAACCCGATTTTGGGAGTCCGTCGCAACCGCGCTGCACGTGCCGAATTCTTGCCCTGAGGGCAACGTGGCCCAATCGGGGATGTATTCATAGGTGTATTTGCCACTTCCTACCGTTGCCATGACGACGTCCCTCCTACCAACGAAAATCTCTTAGATCAAGTATCGCCGAGCCACGCCTAGTGTTCGCCCCAATACTACCACAGGAAGGCGAGAAAGGACTTAAGTTCTAAACCCTACTGTTGTAGCCGTAATAGGGTGAGACGTCGGTTTTACCCCAGTCCTTGTAGAATTCTTCCACAAAGGGGGTGAGACCTTGGGCCAGTTTTTTTGCCTCCAAGGCTTGCTCCTCAATCGGGCGTGAGAACTGCTCTCGAATCTCCCGCAGTACCTCAGTTTTGTCCATCTTGATGAACGTTCCGCCCTGAACCACCACTTCCCCTTGGATTATTACCGTGTCCACGTGGGACGCTTTGCCCCGGTAGAGCAGTGTGTCCACCACGTTGATTCCAGGGTCCGTGTACGGCTCGGTCATGGCGT
>CAJWGH010000225.1 GCA_913031095.1 uncultured Chloroflexota bacterium
TCCTGTCCTAAACCTCCCCTTGCGAGGGGAGGTACCCATTCATCAGACCACTCGTCCAGAGCCTATCTAAGGGTGCAGGTCAGTCATGTTCAGACGGGGATTTCCCCGCGTTTGGAAACGCGGATAGAGAGACCTAAAGCCCACTGTCTTTGAAGGACTTGGCTCGTTTTACCAGTTCTTCGTTGGTGTGGGCCATCTGGACGATCTGTTTGTCTGTGACCTCCCGTTTGACCTGCCCCGGTGCTCCAGTCACGAATGAACGGTCGGGCACTAGAGTCCCGCCCAACACCACTGAGTTGGCAGCGACTAGGCAGTTCTCCCCCAGGGTGACCGGGTTCAAGATAGTACAGTTGTTGCCCAGGAGCGAACCCCGACCCACACGGTCGCAATGGACTACGACAGAGTGGCCGACGGAGACATGGTCTTCGATAGTCAGCCCATTGCCGTGGATCACTGAACCCTCTTGGATGTTCACATAGTCTCCGATCACGATGGCATCAAGGCTGTCGCCCCGGACGGTCACGCCGGGCCAGATGCTGGCGTATTCCCCTATCTCAACGTTGCCGACAACGTAAGCAAACTCACTGACCCACGCGGTGTCTGCAACCTTTGGGGTCACTCCTTCAAGGGTCCGAATCAAGTTGGTCCTCCAGAATCGTGCGCCTTTCGGCGTTGGGGTTGAATTGTCGGTTATCTGCAGTCAGCCGACGTGGGATTATAACCGAACCAGCAGTATAGGGACAGGAAGTCGGGCTATTCCCGGTTGGTGCCCATGGCGCGCCGGGCTTCCCGGTCCATATCGCGATCGATGATAGCCCGGCGCTTATCGTACTGCCGCTTGCCGCGGGCCATACCCAGCTCCACTTTCGCTACATGGTGCTTGATGTAAACACGCAGAGGAACGATAGTCAGGCCCCGTTCTGCAGCACTAGACGACATTTCCAGGATCTCTGTCCGGTGTAGCAGCAGTTTGCGGTTTCTTTTGGGGTCGTGGTTATACTGGCTGGCTGGGTCGTAGGGGGCGACGTAGGCGTTGTGGAGCCACATCTCACCATTGTTGGACCGTGCATAAGCGTCACTTAAGTCTATCTTTCCGGCCCTGATGGATTTGATCTCGGTTCCTGTGAGGAGAAGTCCAGCCTCATACCGTTCCAATATCTCGTAGTTGAAATGGGCTCTGCGGTTCGATGCGATCGGGCGAAAGTCTTTAGCAGCGGGCTTTTGCTTGCCCTCTTTCTTGCCTGTTTGTATGGTTGGATTTAACGCTTTTTTCTTCGCCATAGTCTTCTATTTTCTTTCAGCTGTGGAGGCATCCGCGCTGAGTTCTTCCTCCAGGATCTCTATAGCCCGGTCGAGATGCAGGTCTTCATCTTCGTCTTTGTCCAGCGGTTCTAATACGACATCGGGGCTCAAACCTTGGCCTTCGATCAGCGTGCCACCGGGGGTGAACCAACGGGCAGTGGTGAAGTTCACACCGGAGCCGTCATCCAGTCTCCACAGGTTAGTGACGCTACCCTTGCCAAAGGTCTTTGTGCCGATCACTGTCGCCCGGCCGCTGTCGATGATCGCCCCGGTGAAGACCTCACTGGCGCTGGCACTGAATCCGTTCACCAACACCACCATGGGGATATCCAGCGCTTTGCCACCTGATTTGACCTTCCAATCCCGACGATTCCCTCTGGCGTCCTCCTGATACAACACAAGTCCGTTCTCGATGAATTGACTCGTGACGTCGACGACCGACGACACCAACCCGCCTGGGTTGTTACGCAGGTCCAACACGATCCCCAGCCCCTTGGAACGTTCGAAGCGCTCTAGTGCTTCCTTCAACTCGTCATTAGTGGTCCCAGTGAACCCTGATAGCTTCAGGTGTCCGATGCGACCCACCTGCATGAGCAAGCTCACGCTCTCCAGGTCAATGATGTCCCGCTCAATCTCAACTAGCACAGTCTCTGAATTACTCAGGTGGCGCAGCAGCAACGTCACTTTAGTACCTTTTTCACCCCTGATCAGATGGACAACCTCAAGTAGTGTGAGGCCCCGTATACTCTCTCCGTCTACCTCTAGAATCACATCGCCGGCCCTGACACCTGCCGCCTCAGCAGGGGTGTCTGGCATAGGCGCGAGTATGGTCATCGCCCCATTTCGGACCCCTACCTCAGCGCCGATACCTCCAAAGAAGCCCCTTATGTTCTCTTTTTCCAGAGACAATTGCTCACGATTTAGGAAGCCAGCGTACGGGTCGCCTAGAGCTAGAAGCATCCCCCGAATAGCACCGTCACTTATAGTTACGGCATCGAGGTCTGATCCGTCGATCTGCTCACTGGTCAGCAGCTCCCAGACCTCGCTGACACGCTGGAACTCGAGTGGGAGGCCTTCAACTACGGCTGCGTCTCCACCATTGCCATTGCTACTTGAACAAGCAACGAGCACTAATAAGACAACTCCCAAAACGGAGGCAGCCGATGTAATCCCAGGTACGAGACGGCGATATGGTGGGATCCTGATCAAGAGTGTTCATTCCCGCCGCAGAGAGCGGTTAGACTCCTCTGCATCAAGTAGGAATCAACCGCTGTAGCATTCACGTTGCAGGAACCGATTGTAACATAGGCCATGCCCGATCCTGGCTCAACCGAGGTCCGTTCGGACCGTATTTTCGTAGGTTGGGGCAGCCGCGTTGACACTCATTTCGGCAAGCTGCTAGCATGACGAAAATACGACTGGCGCAGCTTCGGTCGGCCGCTCCAGTCCAGTATGGAAGGTGGACTTTGGCAGGAATATCGGCCTCCGGTGCCTATATCCCCAGATACCGGTTGGGACCGGAGACCGACGGCTGGGACTCACCCGGCCAACGCTCTATAGCCAACTTCGACGAAGACAGTGTCAGCATGGCTGTAGCGGCAGGCATCGACTGCCTGCGAGGCCGGGCCCGGGAGGAGATCGACGGACTGCTGTTCGCCTCTACTACGCCGCCATACGCCGAGAAACAGTGTGCGTCCATAATCGCGACCGCACTGGACCTGCGCCGAGACATATTTACCGCCGATATCACCGATGTTCTCCGGGCAGGTACCACCGCC
>CAJWGH010000226.1 GCA_913031095.1 uncultured Chloroflexota bacterium
AAACAAGGGCCAACCTCCAGGTTGTTCTGGATACCAAAGCATCCATTGAACAATCGGGAGTGGACGTCCAGGTCGTCAGCGTTGGCGGGACTCATTGCTACGCTCAAGCAGTACAGATGCCAGGAGTGACCGAGGTCCGGGCTGGCCGTTACCCGTTGATGGACTACCGATTGAAATCATTTTTGCCCGAGCTTAAACCGGCGGCCAAGATATTAGCGTCGGTTATCTCACATCCCATCGAAGCCATGGCGGTCTTGGACGCTGGGCACAAATCTACCGCGCCCGACCAAGGAAGACCTGTTCTGGAAGGATTGGAGGGCGGAAGCGCTACCAGATTCAGCGCAGAGCATGGCATAGTTGAACTGGAAGGCGATGCTCAGAAACAACTGAACGCCGGAGACAAAGCTTGGCTCGTCCCCTACGAACTGGGTGATAGTGTGAACCAATACGACTACTTCCGTGCAGCCAAGAACGGTAAATTGGAAGGATTCTGGCCCATCTCAGCGAGGGGAAGATTGGCGTAAATGCACTCCCCCTTGCGAAAAGTTGGCTAAGGGAAATTTTCGCGACCACTCAACCCGGAGTTAATGCATGAACGAACATTACCGGCCCACTCCAGGCACGCTCATGGAGGACTTGGACACACCTTGTCTGGTTATTGACATGGACGACCTAGATAACAATATGGATGTCATCGCCGATACCTACCGTGACAAGAGAGCCAAATTGCGAGGGCATGCCAAGAATCATAAGACACCGGCCATAGCTCACCGGCAAATACGGCGAGGCGGAACCATAGGTGGGGTCTGCGCTGCCAAGGTGTCTGAAGCCGAAGTCATGGTTCATGGTGGAATCCAGAGCGTGTTCATAACCTCTGAGATCGTTGAACCTATGAAGATCGACCGGCTCTGCGCATTGGCTGGCCAGGCCGAAATGTTGGTAGCCTGTGACCAGGCTGCCAACGCCAGGGACCTCTCCAAGGTCGCCCAGGCCTGTGGAGTGGAGGTCGGAGTCGTCATAGAGCTGGAGACCGGGCTCCGCCGCTGCGGTGTCCGGGAGATCGACCAAGGTGTTGCTCTGGCCAAAGAGATCACCTCATTGCCGGGGCTACGGTTCCGAGGCGTCATGAGCCACCAGACCATCCCCGACATGCCAGACCGTGAGGACCGGGCTGTGGAAGCCAACCGGACCATCAAAGGTGTGATCGATCTCAAAGATGCCATCGAAGGCGAGGGCATCGCCATGGATATCGTGTCCACTGGCGAGACCTGGAGCTACGATGTGGCTGCGGAAATTCCAGGCGTGACTGAGATTCAGGGCGGCAGCTACCTGATGATGGAGACACACTACGGCTATATGACCGAGTTTCATTACGCCGCCAAGATACTGAGCACCGTCATCAGTACCCCCAATCCCGGCCTGGCCATCGGAGACGCTGGCGTACGGGCCGTTAGCAGTATCTCGGGTATGCCCACGGTATTTGGCCGGCCCGGCGTGTCGGTGGAATCTTTGGACAGCGATCATACCGTCTTCAAAGTGGAATCTAGAGCCACCCTGAAGGTCGGCGATCAGGTGCTACTAATCCCGGCCCAGCAGGACGCTATGGTTAGTCGTTGGGACCGCTTCATAGGCCTCCGCAAAGGTAAGGTGGAAGTGGTCTGGGACATCCAAGCTAGGGGATGCCATAACTAGTTGTAGATGACCGCGTTCTGCCGTCAACTATTTGATGGGTTCAAGCAAAAAGGCCCGGCGGTTAATATGCCGGGCCTTTTCTTGTTTAAGTTCAGCGGAATGACATCGGCGGACCGCCGAAAAATTGAAATCTATTCCGGCACCGGCGCAAATTCTGATGTGTTCATCAGATAGGTGTTTTGGGCTACGAGTAGTCCGCTGACCCTGGGGATGTAGGTGCCGGTCCACTCAGGGTCAGCCGCCACCGCGTCTTTACCCTCTTTCAGGTGCTTCAGATCGTTGTAGGCCCATATGTGGGTTACTTGATTCAGGTCACCCACGTCGCTGTAGAACCAGCCAGCCAGTTTGATTCCGTGGCGCTTACGGATGGGCACGGCTACTTCGCCTGCCGCTGCCATGTAGGCTGGGATGCCGCCCGGTTTGAAGGTGTAGGTGCGGAAGTCGAAAACCATGTTGTTCTTCCGGATGAACTCCGGGGTTCCGTCGGCTGGGACGTCGGCGTGGATTGGGTAGACCGGCGCAAAATCAGAAGTGTTCATGGTCGATGTCTTCTGGGATTCCACCAGCCCCTGGGCCCGGGGGATGTATTTCCCTGTCCATTCCGGGTCCGTGTGGAAGGCGTGCTTGGCTTTCTCCATATGCTTGGCATTTTCATAACCCCATATGTGTATCACCTGGTTCAACGCGCCGATCTCGCTCCAATACCACCCGGCCAGGGCAACCCCATGGCGCTGTCGGATGGGTAGACTAAGTTCTTTGACTCCGGCCCGGTAGTCCGCGGTAGCTCCCGGTTTTAGCGTATAAACCCGAAAATCGTAGATCATATTATCTCTCCTAAATTTTCAACTAGAACACCATAAGTGTATGTGGATTTACCCTGTATGCTGCAGTACGAACTCCCCGATCTTTCCGATTGCCTGTCTCGCTTCGGGCAAGATGGGCGCGTAGTGATGCCACACGTGTGGCATGTCGTCCCAGACCTCCATCTCTACCGGCACTCCGGCTTCGTTGGCCCTGGCTTTCAGCAATGATGAGTCGTCTAGCAGGACCTCGATACCGCCTACCTGGAGCAATAATGGAGGCAATCCTGTGAGGTCGGCATGGATGGGTGATGCCAACGGAGCCCTCGGGTCTTTACCAGCCAAGTACACCCTGGCTATCTTGAGCAATCGTTCCTTGGATACTGAGGGATCCGCCTCCGCGTTTGTGGTCATGGACTCGCCCGTGGATTCCATATCGGTCCATGGCGAGATGCAGACACCGGCGGCCGGCATGGGCTCTCCCACGCCCCTCAAGGCTACTAGCGCGGCAACGGTCAGGCCGCCGCCAGCCGAGTCTCCCGCGATCACAATCTTCTCTGCAGTGGTACCTTGACCG
>CAJWGH010000227.1 GCA_913031095.1 uncultured Chloroflexota bacterium
CCCTGAGGTCAAACCCGGTAATCATCTCTGCATCATCTGATGCTAAGAACGCCGACGCTTTGCCGTAATGGCTGGGGCTGGGCATCTTCTGTAACGGCAGTCCGGCTCCGGGATCTTGGGGCCACCCGGGGAGGCGGCTCCCAAGCCTTGGCCCAGGCCAATCAACCCCCCAACGCTTAGCCCGCTCCAATGCCTCACCCCGGTCCGTGGCTGTCGGAGTGAGGCTATTGACTCTTATCCCGTGCTTGGCCAGGTCCATGGCGACCGCCCGGGTGAAGTTTAGCAGGCCACCCTTGGCTGTGCCGTAGCCAATGTTACCCGGCTCGCCCTGATGACCGGCAGTGGAGATTATGTTAATCATGTTTCCCCTACGGTCCTGCTCAATCATCTGCTCAGCAATGAGTTTGGTAAATAAGAATGCGCCGGTCAACAGGATATCAGTCTGGCGACGCCATTCTTTAACAGACATCTCCAGGATTCCCTTGGTGTTGAACTGGGTGGCGCCATTGACCAGTATATCCACTCCCCCGAATGCTTCCTGAGCCTGGTCAACAGCGGCGGCGACCTGAAATTCATCGGTCACGTCGCAGGTTATCGCGATGGACCGCCGTCCCTTGTCCATGACCGACATGGAGCATCGCTCGGCATAAGTTGCATTGATATCCACGCAGATTATATCGGCACCTTCGTCAGCCAGACCCTCTGCGATTCCACCCATGATGTTTGGGCTAGTGCCGGTAACGAGGGCCACTTTACCTTCAAGTTTCATATCAACAGTCTCCCGCTCGGTGTGGTTGTGAAATCATTTTTTCGACTGACATCGTATTCCTGGTGATCAAGGGTTTCTTAGCCCACAACGCAAAGTTAGTAGTAAGCACCCGACCGCCGAACTGACTGCGCATGTCTTTCACCATCCTGAGGAAGTCTACAAGGCGACGGAGGTACCTCTGGAAGCCGCTGTGCCCAGCGTCACTATCCAGCAGTTGTTTAGCGATACTCACTACGGCTTCTAGGTTCCCCAGGGTTCCCGGTATCCACAGTGCTCTGGGTCAACAAGATTAATCTCTGAAGGAGTCATATCAGCAGCTTTAGCGTCATCGAATTCGTAGAGATCCTCAGGCATGTCACGTCATTTTAGGGCCGACTACCTTGCAGAGGTAGGGCACCATGACCCAAAGACCACGTTGCTGGTGATCTTGAGGTTGTCGCCTGGAGTTTGCCGGTCGACCTTCCTAAGAACCTCCATCTCAGGCGTCTTGTTTCTCACTGATCTGTGGGTGACGCTAATCGATGGTCAACACGATCTTACCAAAGTTGGCATTGGTCTCCATATAACGGTGGGCCTCTGCAACCTCTTCCAACGGAAATGACCGGTCCACTACAGGGTTCATGCTCCCCGATACCAAGTGAGGCAGGACATGACGCTTGAACTGAGTGGTCACAGCCAGTTTCTCCTCGATCGAACGGCCCCGTAAAGTGGTCCCCGTCACTTGAAGGCGCTTCCAGAGCAATTGACCCATATCTATCTCAACCCTGCCACCACCCATCAGTCCCACCTCGACTATACGGCCCTGCATAGCCATCGAGGCGATATTCTGGTCCCAGTAAGGACCGCCGATGAAATCCACTAGCACATCCACACCAACGCCGGATGTTATCTCGTTCACTACGGCAGAAAAGTCTTGTTCGCGGTAATTGATGCCCACATTCATTCCCAGATCGGCAGCTCCAGACAATTTTTCCTTCGATCCTGCGGTCCCGAATACGAACGCTCCGGCCCGGTGGGCCAGCTGGATCGCTGCTGTACCAACTCCGCTCCCAGCTGCGTGGACCAGGACACTCTCGCCCATCTGGAGGTTCCCACGGTTGAATAGCGCGTCGTAGGCGGTCAGGAACACCTCTGGTGTCGCAGCAGCTTGCACGAAATCCCACGATTCGGGCATACGCACCGCCATCCGATGATGGGTGATGACGCGGCTGGCATAACCACCGCCCCCCAAAAGGCCGAAGACTCGGTCTCCCTTTAACATACCGGTCACGCGTTCTCCAGTTTCAACAACCACTCCGGCGAACTCCAAACCAGGGATATCGTCTGGACTGCCTGGAGGGGCCGGGTAGCCGCCTTGGCGCTGCATGGTATCAGCACGGTTCAATGCAGTGGCTTTTACATCAACGAGGATATCTTCTGGGCCTGGAACCGGATCTTCGACCTCCATTACTTTCAAGACGTCTGGTCCACCGGGTTCAGTTATGACGGCTGCGCGCATCGTTTAGTTCCTTTGCCTCTGGTTGGGATTCGGAACAGTTTATCACCGGCCCTAGAATCCGGCCCTAGAATAACGTAGGAGCACGTCCTTCCGTAAAAGGACGTGCTCCTACTCCCGTTAACCGAGGAATCAGTTAGGCTTACTGGGCAGTTATGAAGTCATCTACCCGTTGCATGAGGTCGATTATGTCAGGCATGGCCGGGCCGTAGCGGTCGGCATCGTCGATGCCGTAGCCTTTGTGGTAGGCGGACCGGAAGTTAGCGATGGCACCCCCGGCTCCAGTGACCGAGGAATTGCTCTCATCCCAGATGCCACCGTGGATAAGGTCAGGCATCGTAGCGGGATCGCGGAAGACGTTCTTAGGGTCTCCACCGTCCTCGACAATACGCATCTGTTCTTCGAACTGACGACGCATGAACACTATGGGCAGATCGGTACGGCCTAATTGCTCCACGGTCCGATCGTAGATATCGCCCTGAGATACCCAGGCATGAGCATCCTGAGCTAAGACGAAGTCCCAAATTGGCTTGCCGTTCTCATCGAATATGGGGATATCATAATAGGGGATAGATTTCTGCTGCCCTACAGCCACGGCTCCGGGAGCCATGTAGCAACCGTACGCAATATGGTAGGTGTTGGTGTCGTCGATGGGAACCCTGATTTGGAATTCTTGCCGCACCTGTCCAGGGCCGCCTGTCTGGGTGTAAAAGGGGAAGATGACCGTCGAGTGCCGAGACTGGCGATCCTTGTCTGCTCCCAGAGCCTTAGAGTAATTGATCCCTTTCTCCATACCGTATTGA
>CAJWGH010000228.1 GCA_913031095.1 uncultured Chloroflexota bacterium
TGCCGGTTCTTTCCCGCAGGTACCAGCGCTCCTACCATCTTGTTCTTCTATGGGAATGGGGAAACGGCCATTGATTACAACTCCATAGCGCCGTTGTATAACCAAATCGGGGTCAACTTCTTTATCGCGGACTACCGTGGATACGGCAAGAGCGGCGGCTCTCCTTCGTTCACGGCAATGCTCTCCGACGCCAACACTGTGCTCGGAGCCATGCATATAGTGTTGGGGGCTAGTGGCTACAACGGTCCGATCTTCGTCATGGGCCGGTCGATGGGGCGACATTCCGCCTTCGAATTGGCCGCCAAAGAGGAACCGGGCATCAACGGTGTGATTATCGAGAGCGGACGTCCCAGCCTGGGCCAGTTCACTGGCGGATTGGACCCTCAGTTGGCTTCAGACCTGGAAAATGCTTATCAGGCCAAGGCGGCGTCCATTGCTATTCCCGTGCTGGTGATTCACGGAGAGGTGGATGCCCTCGCACCCCTGGAACATGCGGAAAACATGTACCGCGATTTTGCCTCCAACGAAAAGAAGATGGTAATGATTCGAGGTGCGGGCCATAACGACCTGCTCTTCAAGGGGATAGACGAGTATTTCACGGCCATCAGGGACTTCATATTTGGCTAGCGGACCACTCGTGCTTCAGGACTCCAAAGCTTAGCGTACCCTGTCTATGGTCCTTGAAGAATTCGTTCTACCGGAGTCGCCCTTCTCCCCACGGGCCTAGCTTCTCTAACGCCCTGGCTAAGGCCCTATTCTCCGTGATACACCACGGTGATATCCGGTACAGCCCCATTTGGTTGAAGCCATACGTGACCAAATCGGTAGCGCCTTCCGTTGCGTAACTCTGCCGCCGGCACTCCGGAGTGATCTTGTATCCGATGTTGGCTTCCTAATCGTTCTCGGGTTTGCAGCGAATACCGGCATTGCAGATCAGCGCACCGCTTTTTCTGAATATACCAGCCAACTGAAACCGCTGGCTTGGCGACCTAGGCTGCTTGCCGGGGAACCATTGTACGAACTCTTCAACACGATATCCCGTCCGCGTGAGGACGGGAGAGAATTACAGATAGCGAGAATCTTGCCGGTAAACCAGCACAGCATGCCAATCATCCACAATGAATTCACGCAGTAACAACCGTTCGGTTATTATGTCTCTGTTACGCTGGGCTCCTTTGACAGACTCTACGTCGGGTTCTAGCATATCGTAGCCGCGGTTCTGACCGTTTACTTATTAGGAGACTGAAAATGGAAGCAACCTGTGTGACCCATGTCGGCGTGTGTGTCCGGGACATGTCAGAGTCACTGAAATTCTACCGGGACGCTTTGGGAATGAAAGTTATCGGTGAGAAACTCACCGACATTACAGAAGGCGGAACCCAAATCGCACGCTTGGACAACTATGCACTTGAACGCAACACCCGCCATTGGGTGAGCCTGGCCTACGGAGAAGGCCTGACTCCCACACTGACGCTGACCAGTCACCCTGGTGAAAAAGCGGATGGAGGGCCCATACTCCTTGACCAGGTGGGCATAAGCCACATATCCTTTGGCGTCTCCGACGTGGCCAGCTTGGCCAACGAATTGGAGGCAAAAGGGTACGAACTTGCCGGATCCCGGGAGTCATACACCAACGCCAGCGGTGATATAACGAGCATATATGTTCGCGACCCCGATGGCATTTTGGTGCAGTTCAACAGCCCGTAACTAACACATGGAAATGCAGATAAGGAAAAGAAACGATGGTTAAGATGACTGGCGGCCAGGCTTTGGCCAAATCCCTCTACCGCGAGGGTGTTCGGGTGATATTCGGACTGCCCGGGGTACAGCTATACCACATGATGGATGGCCTTTATGATGAACCCGGCATCCGATTCATAACTGTCCGGCACGAGCAAGCGACCGCCTATATGGCCGACGGATATGCCCGGGCCAGTGGGGAAGTCGGAACCGCACTGATGGTACCTGGACCCGGACTTCTGAACGCATCTTCTGGAATCTCTACTGCCTATTCCGCCTCCTCTCCAGTACTAGTGGTTTCAGGTCAGATCGAGCGAGATGAGATCGGCGGCGATCGGGGCATGCTCCATGAGGTTAACGACCAGATCGACGCCATCAGCCCCATCACCAAGTGGGCCCACCGAATCATGGACCCTTCAGAGGTTCCCGAGGTCGTGCATCAGGCATTCCATCACCTCAAAAATGGCCGGCCTCGCCCTGTTGAGATTGAGATTCCGCCAGAGACACTGGCTGAAGAGGCCGATGTGGAATTACTGGAACCAGAAGCACCCCGGAGAGTAGCTGCCAGCACGGAACAGATTGCAGCAGCCGCAGCGGCTCTGGCGGGTGCCTCGAAGCCGTTGATCTGGGCTGGAGGCGGAGTGATATCCTCCGAAGGCTCAGATGCGTTGACCAAACTGGCCGAACATCTGCAAGCGCCGGTGGTGATGACCGCTGAGGGCAAGGGCGCCATATCCGACCACCATCCCCTGAGTCTGGGGTCGCTCTGGCTGCGTAACGACACCATCGCTAGGGAGGAATTTGGCCACGACGTGATCCTGGCTGTGGGTACCAGATTGGTCACTTCTCAGTGGCTGGATGGCCAACAGGTTATCCAGATCGACGTTGACCCCGAAGAGATCGGCCGCCACTACGAGAACACCATGCGAGTGGAAGGTGACGCCAAGCTCACCATGGAAGACCTGCTAACTGCTCTGGCAGCCAAGGCACCGGCCAAGGAAGATCGGACGGAAGAAGTGGCCGCCCAGCGATCCCAGCGATCCGATGACATCATCAAGGTTGAACCCCAAGGCGAACTGTTGGATGCGGTCAGGAAGGCCATGCCTGAGAACGGAATCGTGATATCCGGCATGACTCAGTTGGGGTACTACAGCCGAGCACATTACCCGGTCTATGAACCACGTACTTTTATCACCTCGTCCTATTCTGGAAACTTGGGTTATGCTTACCCTACTGCTCTGGGCGCCAAGGTCGCTCAGCCTGACAAAGCTGTGGTTTGCTTATCGGGCGATGGTGGCTTCATGTTCA
>CAJWGH010000229.1 GCA_913031095.1 uncultured Chloroflexota bacterium
AGCGACCTGGATTTATAGGAGCCTGATTTGAAGATTGCTTATTCTCTGTCCAACAACCAGGGCATGGAAGATGCCCAAGGGGTGGTCGACTTGGCAGTCCGAGCCGAAGAACTGGGGTATGATTCTGTTTGGGCTAGCGAGCACGTCTTCAACGTCAGTTACGTTTACGACCGCATCGGTGACAAGCCCTACTATGAGCCATTGACCATGCTTACCTATGTGGCTGCCAAAACCACATCCATAGGACTGGGAACCAGTGTGCTTGTTCTCCCATACCACAACCCCATCCGTTTGGCTAAAGTCGCTGCGACGTTGGATGTCTTGTCTAAAGGCCGGCTGATGCTTGGGGTTGGCGTAGGAGTGATTGAAGAGGAACTAGAGGCTATGGGGAGTCCCTTTGGCGAGCGTGGTCCCATCAGTGACGAGACCATCGCCATTATGAAGGAGCTCTGGACCAAAGAGGACCCGATTTTCCAAGGCAAATATCACAGCTTCTCAGGAATGAAATTCACTCCCAAACCGGTGCAGCAGCCACACATCCCAATAGTTATCGGCGGCACTAGCCGGGCAGCCATCCGCAGGGCCGCCCGGTCCGGCACCACCTGGCACCCTACGGCCCTCTCGCCCGAGGTTTTGGCGGAGGGTATGGACTACTTAAATGAACAGGCCGTGAAAGCAGGGCGCGACCCATCAGATATATCTGTCTCTGTCAGCGCCGCCATCGGCAGCACCCACAACCACAACCGGTATTCCCTGGGGGAAGACCCGGAAGAGATTCTAGAGCGGTCGCAGAAGTACCAAGAGATGGGGCTGGAGCGCCTGCTCATCTCCCCCAACACCCGAGATCAGTCTCAACTCCGACCAATCATGGAGATGTTGGCCGAAGTCGTTATTCCAGCAGTCCAAACCTAAACGCTGATAGCTGACTTCGGTCAGCCTTTAAAGGAGCCTCATGACAACCCACTCCGCGTCAGAAGTAAAAAGCCTTCAAGAATCCGCCCTCGAGCACTTATGGGTGTATCTGAGAGAGCCGTCCGACATGGCCGAGAAGGGTGATCCGACCATCTTCGTGAGCGGTGAAGGTGTCCACGTAACTGATGCCCTTGGCAACACGTCCATCGATGGAATGTCAGGTCTGTGGCTGAAGAACGTCGGCTACGGGCGCAAAGAGATCGCTGACGCCGCCTACGAGCAGATGCTTGGCCTCACCTACATGCCTCTAGGCACCACGACCGAGCCCACGATCAAACTTGCCGAGAAGATTTCCCAGATCGCGCCTGGCGATATGACACGATCTTTCTTCACCAGTGGCGGGTCAGAAGCTGTGGAAACGGCCCTTAAACTGACCCGCGCCTACTTCAAGAGGGTGGGTGAGCCCAACCGTACCAAGTTCATCAGCCGCAAGGGCTCATACCATGGCGCAACCATGGGTGCATTGGCGCTGGGCGGGTCGCATCTCTATCCCAAACTCGATTACGAACCATTGATGCCTGGCGTCTTCCACGTACCTCAGCCCCTGCCGTACCGCTGCGAGTACGGCGGCCAGACCCCGGAAGAGTGCGCGGAACTGTGCGTCAACGCCGTCGAGGAGATGATGCTGTTTCAGGACCCGGAGACTATCGGTGCCGTCTTCGCTGAGCCTATATCAAGCCCTCTTGGCTGCGTGGTTCCCGGCGATAATTACTGGCCCCGGCTACGCGAGATATGCGACAAATACGGTGTGCTGCTGGTGGCCGATGAGGTGATTACCGGATTCGGTCGCACCGGCAAGATGTTTGCTACCGAGCATTGGGGCGTGGTGCCGGACATGATGACTGTAGCCAAGGGCATAACCAGCGGGTACATCCCGATGGGCGGCTGCATCACCCGCGGAGAGATATCCGACGCCTTCATCGGCAGCCCTAAAGCATCCTTCAAGCACGTGATAACCTTCGGAGGCCACCCTGTTGCCGCCGCCGCTGCACTCAAGAACATCGAGATCATGGAGAACGAGGGTATGGTCGCTAACGCGGCCGAACAGGGCACGTACCTGTTGGACGGCCTCAAAGAGATGAAGGACAAGTACAAGATGATTGGCGATGTTCGAGGTTTGGGTTTGTTCTGCGGTATCGAGATCGTTGCTGACCGGGAGACCAAAGAATACTTCCCTGCATCGGCCGACCTGGCCAACCGAATAACCCAAGGCTTCGCCGAGAACGGCCTGCTGCTGCGTGGCGGTGACCGTATGAACGTCGCTCCGCCTCTGTGCATCACCTCCAACGAGGTGGACGACCTGGTCACCATCATGGACAAAGTCTTTGATCAAGTATCTAAAGACCTGGGCGTTTAACCTAGCCTAGACTAAACGTTCGTTCTCCTGCATATGGGAGGACGAACGTCGCGCTTGAAGGCATACCATGACTAACCAGAAGATAGGATTTATCGGCTTAGGGCGCATGGGTCTGCCCATGGCCTACAACCTGCTAAAGGCCGGCTTAGACCTGACAGTCCACAACCGGAGCCGGCCTAAGGTCCAAGATATTGCAGCCGCCGGGGCAACTGCCGCCATATCTTCGGCGGAAGTCACCCGGCAGTGCGATATCGTGTTAGCATGCCTGCCTGACATCGCCACTTCCGAGGAGGTTTTCTTAGGCCCGGATGGTGTCATGTCCAACGCCCGTCCTGGCCAGATTATCGTTGACCATAGCACGGTCGGAATCGATACATCCAAGGCCTGTGCTGGGGCCGCCGAAGCGAAGGGGGCTATGTTCTTAGATGCCCCCATCAGTGGCGGCACTGAGCGCGCGGAAAACGCGACACTGGTAATCATGGCTGGCGGGCTAGAAGAAGCCTTTGACGCCGCACTGCCTGCCTTCGATGCCATGGGTGGTACCGTGCGGCACACCGGACCGACGGGCACCGGCACCACCGTGAAGCTGGTCAACCAGCTATTGGTAGGAGTCCATACCTTGGCTGCCGCAGAAGCCATGCTGATGGGAGCTAAATCAGGAGCAGATCCGGCATTGGTCTATGAACTGGTCAGCTCTGGTTGGGG
>CAJWGH010000230.1 GCA_913031095.1 uncultured Chloroflexota bacterium
AATCGCTCAAAGTGAGGGAGCCTTTGGACACCAACACGTCAATTACTGGATACACGCGCAACACTTGCTGGCTGACGGCGCCAAGATGGCCAAGTCTGCTGGAAATGTTTTCCTTATCGAAGAACTCATTGAGCGCGGGTTCTCGCCCCTCTCTTTCCGCTACCTGTGCATGACCATCCTTTACCGCCACCGCATGAACTTCACCTTCACTTCATTGAAGGCCGCCGAAAAGGCGCTGACTGGCCTACGGCATCGTATTTGGCTCTGGAGCCAAGAGCCGGCAGTGAGCGGCCATGACTCCGACAAAGAAGAGTACCGGCGCAAGTTCTGGGACGCCGTTGAATCGGACCTGGACATGCCCCGTGCCTTAGCTTTGACCTGGGAGATGGTTCGGTCGGAAATGCCAGGACGTGCCAAATTGGACCTGTTGTTGGAATTCGATGAGATGTTCGGCCTAGACCTGCACAAGGCGCCGGCCGAGAACGCCGTTGCCGGCGCGATTACAACCACTCTGGAACTCAGGGGCGGCCATAGGGAGCAGTCCGATTATGCCACCGCCGACTCCCTCCGCGGCCAGTTGGCGTCCGACGGTTATCTGGTTGAAGACACCCCCATTGGGACAAGGGCCCGGCCCAAGACGCCCTTAGAATTGCGGCAGGAAAAGTGGGCCTCGGTGTCGTCATCGCGGGAAGTTGAGTCTTATCTGGACCAGCCACCTGAGTTGGATTTCACGTTTATATTGAACGCTTACGGGTATCCTAGCGACGTAAAACGCTGTATCGAAGGCATGCTAAAACACTCCGGAAACTACTCTGTAGAAGTCGTCGTTATAGACAACGGCTCCACGGACGGTACTGGGGAACTCCTGGAGGAAATGGTCACACAGCACCCTGAACTACGAGTGGTTCACTGTGACCACGTCATCGGCGATGCCGCCAGCAAGAACATTGGTCTCATGCAGAGCCGTGGACGCAATATCGTGGTCTTGGACGGTTCGGCGGAGATAACCGGCAATATCCTAGATTCCGTATCCCTTACCCTCGACGACCCAACGGTAGGCATTGTTGGCCCTTGGGGCCTAAGTACTCCCGACATGCAACATTTCCATGAAGAAGTTGACACTGGAGAGGCAGACGCTATGCAAGCCTATTGCATGGCGTTTCGCAGGGAGGAGGTCAATACCGTTGGGTTAATGCGCGAGTGCTTCCGTTTCTATCGGAACCTGGACATCGACTATTGCTTCCAGTTCAAGGACAAAGGCTTTAAGATAATAGCCGATTCCAGCCTGCCTTTGGTGCGCCATGAACACCGCCAATGGACCGAGCTGGATGATAACCAGCGGGACGAGTTGAGCCGGAAGAACTTTGGGCGGTTCCTGAAACGCTGGGGCAATAGGCCAGACCTGCTGATTGCCGCCGACGCCGTCGGGTTCGAAAATCAGCAGCGGTTCCATCACTAGACTAGAGAAACAAGACCAGAATCATTCCTCTGCCAACCGGTGGTCTAAGACCTTTTGCGCGAGTATCTGACCCGCTGTATGTTACAGCCACCGGACCAGCCTCCCGCTGTCTCTAGGTCCCATTTGAGCCCACCTCCGGCGGACGGTGTGTATTTCTACGGCTGTTCACCCTTAACAAACGCCCCACGTTGCAGTGTAATAACCGTTAATCTGACTAACGTTTTTTGATTGATGTTGTTGTCTACATCGCAAACCATAGTTTGTAATCGTAAGACATGAATAACTTCATGTTTGCTCTATGACAAATAAGCGACGAATCATGGGAGTTTATTAACATAACCCATATGCGATATTCATCTCTATCCAATATCCTAAACTCGCTGTTGACGCTGCGCCTAGCCAGTGCTAGATTCCGAGGTGGTTCAGCAGTGGTTTTCCTAACCCTTGGGACCGCCCAGCGGAGCGCCTAGCCGATGTCCGACATTGCCGAAAGATTATTGGCTGGCGAACAAAGGGCTCTATCAAGGTTGATTACCTTACTGGAACGGGGAGACCCCGATGCCGCCATGGCAATGAAGGCGATTGATGGTCAAACCGGACGGGCATACACCGTGGGAATCACTGGCCCTCCCGGCGCTGGAAAAAGCACCATTGTTGACCAACTGACCCAATTGGCTCGAACAGCCGGCTCAACAGTAGGCATAATCGCTGTCGATCCAACCAGTCCTTATAGCGGCGGAGCCATCCTAGGCGACCGCATTCGGATGCAACGTCATTATCTGGACTCAGGGGTTTTCATCCGCAGCGTGGCCACCCGTGGCCAATCAGGAGGATTGCCGCGGATAGTCAAAAGCATGGTCCGGGCGCTTGATGCCGCCGGAACCGACCTGATATTGGTAGAGACGGTTGGTGTCGGACAGACCGAATTAGGAATCGTCAGTGTGGCGGACACTGTCTTGGTGGCTTTGAACCCGGAGTCTGGGGACTCAATTCAGACGTTGAAAGCGGGGGTTATGGAGATTGCCGACGTTTTCTTGGTCAACAAGGCGGACCGGGAAGGAGCAGAACGAATGGCAACGGCCATCACCGGAATGCTCCAAATGTCCACAACCAGTCCCAGGTGGAGCCCGCCGGTGGTGCTAACAACGGCACATACCGGGCAGGGAATAGACGATCTATGGGGGAAGATACAAGGCCACCGACAGTTTCAGACCACTAGCGGCGAACTTGAAGCCCGCCGGGGAAGACAGCGCAAACGGGAGTTCTTGGAAGCAGTAGAGGAGGGGTTGGCGCAACGTCTTCGCGAAAGAGTCGAAAACGACACGGGCCTAAATGCTACCTTGGAGCAGGTAGCGGCGAAAGAGACCGATCCTTACTCCGCAGCGTTGAACTATCTAGACTCGTCTCTTTTTCGCCAGACCGGCTAAACGCACCACCCCATAGGCGGATTTTTCGATATAACAACATAATCACGGTGCGGTCAGATAACTCCACTCGACCTTCCAAGGGCAAAGCCGCCCTTCCGGAAGAGACCGAGAAGACTAACCCATCGGATT
>CAJWGH010000231.1 GCA_913031095.1 uncultured Chloroflexota bacterium
AAGTATCACCTGGACAACTTGAGGCATTGCACTGGGGCGGGGGAGCCGTTGAACCCGGAGGTGATGAAGCAGTGGGAAGATGGCACGGGTCTGGTGATATACGACGGGTATGGCCAGACGGAGACAGTGTTATTGGTGGGTAACTTCCGCTGTAACGAGGTTCGCCCGGGTTCCATGGGCAAACCCACCCCAGGGTTCACTATCGGAGTCGTGGACGAAGATGGTAATGAAGTGCCGGTGGGAGAGGAGGGTCAGATAGCTGTCAGTATTAAGCCGGAGCGGCCCGTGGGTCTGTTTCAGGAATATTGGAAGGACAAGGAGGCCATGGAACGGTCGTTCCTTGACGATTGGTACCTTACCGGTGACAAAGCCTACAAAGACGAGGATGGGTATTTCTGGTTTGTGGGCCGGGCTGACGACGTGATTATTTCAGCTGGTTACCGGATAGGCCCATTCGAGGTTGAAAGCGCTTTGATCGAACATCCTGCTGTTGCCGAGTCTGCCGTCGTTGCCAGTCCCGACCCGGTGCGCGGTGACATAGTCAAGGCGTTCGTGATTTTAGCGCCAGACTACGTGGCGTCAGATGAATTGGTGGTCAGCTTGCAGGACCATGTACGCACGACAACTGCGCCTTACAAATACCCCAGGTCAGTTGAGTTTGTAACCGAGCTTCCCAAGACCGTCAGCGGCAAGATACGCCGCGTGGAACTACGGCAGCGGGAAGTTGAGCGGGCGGGCGGTGGCGCCTAAATGCCGATCTGTTTCGCCAACCCGTCGGCTCGCCCGAGTCCAGAGATGTGTGCTACGTAGTAGCTTCGAAAATCGGAGCACATGATGAAGTGGTGCCAACGGACCTCGATTTAGGTATACTTCCCTCATTAGCCGGATTCACCTAAACCAGAAGCTAATGGAGGCCCACTGTGCCCAAAGCGCCGATAAACGGAATCGAGCTTTACTACGAATCTCATGGTGATGATTCTGACCCAGCTATAATTTTCGCCCACGGACGCGGCGGCAATCACATGAGCTGGTGGCAGCAAGTGGCTGCTTTCTCTTCAGAATTCCGCTGCATAACCTTTGACCACAGGGGCTGGGGAGACTCCATAGTCCAAAACGGCTCGCCGCTTCGGGAAAACTTCATCGGCGACCTGACTGCATTGCTAGACCATCTTAAGATTGACAAAGCTTTTTTGGTTGCCCAGTCCATGGGAGGATTCAGCTGTCTGGGATTTGCCTTGGCTCACCCGGAACGTACCCTGGGACTGGTTTTGGGCGATACTACGGGGGGTGTAGCCACGGAAGGAACTCTAGCAGCCCTGAAGAATACTAACCCACCGCCGGAAGGGCCAGCGCGATCGTTGTCGGCCAGCTTCATCAAAGAAAATCCAAACTTAACGTTCCTGTACCAGCAGATACAGGGTTTGAACCCGCCTCGCGGAGAGGACGGGGTCATCTCAGGTTTCCGGCTCAAGGACGGGCCAAATGTTGTCGACTTCGTAGGTTGGACAATTCCTACCCTCTTGATAGTGGGCAAAGAAGATGCCATATTCCCGCCCGATGTCATATCAGAAGTCCAGAAGGTTATTCCTGGCTCCTCTATGAAAGTCGTACCAGGCGCAGCCCATTCGGCCCACTTCGAACAGGCGGAGACATTTAACAAACTGCTCTCAGATTTGCTTGCAAGAGCCCGGTCCGGCAGTGAGGCCGCGGTAGCGGCTGACTAAGGTGTTCTCAAATTCTGGCCAAGAACGAACAAGGTCTTTAATCACTGGACTGGAGTGATACTTTATGGCCTGCGGTCAACTTAGGAAAGCATAGCCTAAAAAGATGCCGACCACAGGGGCGGCATCTTTTTCTTTAAAGGTGTACGAACGTTAACCGCCGATGGTCCCGGGTCCCCAGTTGTTGGGTATGTTAAGCAGGTTTGATTCCAGGTTAGCGACGTCGCTCTGGCCGCAGAAGTCCATGACTCGGCCGACCTCTTCTCGGAGTAATTCCAGCACGGCGTGTACACCGTCTTCACCCTGGGTAGCGAGACCCCAGAAAAGGGGGCGACCGATGCCAACGGCCTTGACTCCCATGGCCAAGGCTTTCAAGACGTCACTGCCACGCCGTACACCTGAGTCGAGATAGACCTCGCAATTGCCGTTAACGGCTTCTATGACTTCCGGAACAGTTTCGATGGAACTCAAGGTCTGGTCTAATTGCCGTCCGCCGTGAGTGGAGACCAGTACGCCTTCGCAGCCATGTTCCACGGCCAGCTTGGCGTCTTCCCCTACCCGGATTCCCTTAAGGACCAGAGGCAGGGAGGTCAGGCTGCGGAGCCACTCTACGTCGTTCCATGTGATGGGGTCCGCCCGGGAAACGTCCCATCCGGGAGTTTCGTCAGTACCGCTGATTTCGTTGCTGGGCAGATTAAGATCGCGGAAGTTGCCCAACTCAAGCTTGCGTTCGAATTGGTTCCGAAGGTCGCGTTCCTTAGGGCTGGGTACTGGCGTGTCGATCGTGAGGACTATGGCCTTGAATCCGGCATCTTCGGCCCGGCGTACCAGCATCTCAGTGAGTGCCTTCCCTCGGTGGTAGAGTTGGAACCACAAAGGACCGGTAGCAGCTTCTGCAACCTCTTCAAGACTGCAGTTGGAAGACGTACTGAGCATCATCAGCGTGTTGGAGCGCCCAGCGGCCCTGGCGGTCGCGACTTCGGCGTCGGGATGAGCCATGCCGTGGCTACCAGCGGGGCAGACGAATACTGGGAAGCTTAGGTCGTCGCCCAACATGGTGGTCGAAATCTTGCGTTCTTCAACGCTCCGCATGAATCGAGGGCGGATGGTCAGCTGGTCGAACGCGCTGCGGTTTCGCTTAGTGGTGAGCTCGTCCATGGCGCCGGCTTCGATGAAATCCCAGCTGTCGTGAGGTAATGCTAGTTCAGCCCTAGCTTCAAAGTCGTATAAGTTGATTGGGTCGTTTGCCATTAGGTCCTCCTAAAATCGTGAGCCGGATAACCTCACACGGC
>CAJWGH010000232.1 GCA_913031095.1 uncultured Chloroflexota bacterium
CGGCCGGGAGGGCGGGTGACTATCTTAGAGCTTTCGCCCATGAATGCCGGTGTGAAATCGACGCTATTTCGGCCTATCTTTCACTGCTTAGTACCGCTTATTGGCAGATTTGTTGCCGGTGACCGTTCGGCATACTCCTATCTCCCTAGGTCCGTAGACTATTTCCTTGCGGCGGACCAATTGGCATCCATGCTGACTGGCTTGGGATTAGAAGACGTCAATTACCGACGTCTCGGATTTGGGACCGTGGCTTTACACTGGGGAGTCAAGAAAGCTTATTAAGACTTTAAGGATGCCGGTCAAGGGGGCACGTTCCCCTTCGTGAATTGCCGAATTCCCGCTTGTTTATCCCTAATTCCTCAGTTAAACTTGGTCTCATATTGCGGTATTCGACACATCCGTATTGCCTATAATAGACATAGTCGAATATCAAGAGAATGACCTAGCCATGGCCACGATGCTTGACAAGCTAGACCCCGTTATCGAACGCTACCGTGAGATTGAAGAATCCATGGCAGACCCTGACGTTGCGGCCAATTTCGAACGCATCCAGGCCTTGGCCCGGGAACGCGCCTCCCTAGAAAATCTGGTGAATATCGGAGGGGAATACAAAAACCTGGTCAGTGAGATAGGAGACCTTGAGGCACTGGTCAAAGAAGGGTCAGACCCCGAGTTAGTCGAAATGGCCAAAGAGGAGTTGGACAACTCCCAAGCTAAGCTGGAAGAACTCACTCAAGCGCTTCGCCTAGCCTTGCTGCCCAAAAACCCTAACGATGAACGCGACGTAATCATGGAGATCCGCGCCGGTACCGGCGGAGCCGAAGCAGGTATCTTTGCCGCCGATCTCTACCGCGCCTACTCCAGATACGCCACTAACCAAGGCTGGAAAGTCGAGGTCATGGACTCCAACCCCACAGAGGTTGGCGGGTTCAACAAAATAGTGTTTGAGATACAAGGCAAAGGCGTGTTCAGCCGCATGAAATTCGAGAGCGGCGTCCATCGGGTTCAGCGCATTCCTAATACAGAAACCCAGGGCAGAATTCATACCTCAACGTCCACTGTAGCCGTGCTGCCGGTAGTTGACGAGGTAGAAGTAAAGGTAGATCCCAACGAGATTCGTATTGACATCTTCCACGCCGGAGGGCACGGTGGACAGAACGTCAATAAGGTAGCAACTGCCGTGCGGATCGTTCACGAACCCTCTGGTCTAACTGTGGTCTGCCAGGATGAGCGTTCGCAGCACAAAAACAAGCAACGGGCGATGTCGATGCTTCGCTCCCGGTTGTTCGAAGCGGAACAGCAGCGGCATGACGCCGAGATCAGCGAAAACCGCCGTTCCCAGGTGGGCGGCGCCGAACGCTCGGAAAAGATTCGGACGTATAATTACCCTCAAGACAGGGTGACCGACCACCGCAGCAACGCCAATTTTCACGATATCCCGAGGCTCATGGACGGAGGTCTCGAAGACATGTTCGACCGCCTGAGCGCTTGGGAAGAAGAACGACTTCTGACTGAAGCCACTGCCTAGGCAGAGCGATTGGGTTGCACATCGTTGCTTTCTCCCCTTTGGTATGCGGTTTAGGACTAGCCTCCCCGCCCATATGTTAATCGTCCGGTAGGATAACAAGCCGTATATGCCTGTGCTCCGTACTGTGCTCCAAACCACTCACCAAAAGTTAGAAGCAGCCGGTATCCCCGACGCCCGACTCGAGGCAGAGGTGCTGGTAATGAACGTGATGCGTATGGGGCGTCAAAACATCTTCGCCGAACAAGAAGCCGAAGTATCAGCCCAGCAACAAGAGGCCTTGGAGTCGCTATTGGCGCGGCGTTACCAACGGGAGCCGTTAGCCTACATCTTGGGTATGCGAGAGTTCTACGGCATAAACGTAGTGCTTACCCCATCTGTACTGATACCCCGACCTGAGACAGAAGGTCTTGTCGAGCACGCTCTATTTATGGCTATGATGGGGATGGAGTCTAGAGAATTAACTATCGCAGATGTCGGTACGGGCAGCGGAGCAATCGCCATCAACCTGGCCATCCACTTGCCTGCAGCCAAGATCTTCGCAGTAGATGTGGCCGACGCCGCCTTGGACGTGGCGGCCTACAATATCCGGGCCCATAGTGTTGGAGATCGAGTGACATTAGGGATTGGCGACTTGCTAGATGCGGTGCCGGAACCAGTAGACTTGATAGTAGCCAACCTGCCTTACATTCCGTCTGACCGCATCCCAACCCTCCAGCCTGAAGTCCAGCAGGAACCGTTATTGGCTCTGGACGGCGGCACGGACGGTCTAGTCTTAATTAGACGCCTATTGACCCAAGCGGAAGCCAAACTAAAGCCTACTGGAATAATCCTGTTAGAAATGGACCCGGAGCAAATACAGGTAGTCCAGGATTTGGCGAAACACCATTTTCCGGAAGGTTCAACCAGCGTGGAAACAGACCTGGCCGGAATGGACCGCATCCTTACCATCCACCGGAAAGCTCTGAATAATCTATAGCCCCAGGTTCCCGCCATCCTTACGAAAGCGGCATAGCAATATCTAAATTCTGTTAGTCGCCCTCCGAAATAAGACTTGCTGGTATAAGGCGACCCACAAAACCACTGCGGAAATCCAATCCACAACCGTGTCCGCTACTGTGGCTGAACGCCCGTCAACAAATGACTGGTAGAACCCTTCGGAAATCCTGTACACAGCTGCGAATCCCACCACCGGTACCGCTGAACGTATGCCCAATCCTCGCCGGCATCCCCTAGAGCAGAGCGGCCAGTATCGAATAGAGTACGGTACGCCCAGCCAATCTCCCGGCCAAGAAACAGTACCGGAATCCGATGGACGCGTGGCGTTTTCTCCGACAAGATACGAGAAATCACAGATAAGTCCCATCCATACAGTCGCGGCAACCGCGGACGCTGGGTCCAACACCTGTCGATTCCTCAGAAGCCAAGGACCCCACTCCATCCTCATCTGACCTATACGTCCGATCACCGAAGTCCAGAGAT
>CAJWGH010000233.1 GCA_913031095.1 uncultured Chloroflexota bacterium
TGTGAGTGCGTGAAGGCACAAGGAAAGCCAGGAATTTGACCTTGCCTTTGATTTCCGGATAGCGATTCAGCAGCAGTTCGTAGGCCCGAAATCCGCGGACGACGTTCTTGTTGGGCTCGGCGCGGTCAATGCGGACTATGGTTGTCTCGCCGGTGTCGGTGGAGAGCCGGGCTTCGTAATCCAGGGCACGGGGTGTATTGGCTATACGCTGAACCTCTGCCACGTTGATGGATATGGGGTACACCTTGACTGATGTGGTGTGACCTTGGTGGGACACAGTATGGTTGATCCGGTCAACGGTCACACTGGGCACAAACTCTTCGGCCGTGTCTAGGAAGCAACGGGCGTCGTTGATGGTTTGGAACCCTAACAGATCGGTGACGCACAGAGACTCACAGATGCGTCGGGTGATGTAATCGGGAATCATGCGCCAGTACTGGGGCGTTGGCCAGGGTATGTGGACGTAATGTTGGATAATGGCCTCGGGTATTCTCTGACGGACGAATTCCGGCATCAGATATAGATGGTAGTCATGGCCGATGATTATGGGTGCTTCTTCCAGGCCGCGGGCCTCTTCGATTACGGCATCGGCAAAAGCCTGATTCACCGGTATGTAGCCGCCCTCCCAAGCGTCATGAACAGCAGCGTCAACGTTGGGATTGTAGGGCGGGTTCCACATGTAGTGCTGTAGGAACCAGAGCAGTGGATTGCAGATGACATTGTAGTACTTGTGGTAGGCGCGCCTGGGTGTCACAACGTACCGCAGGTTGATCTGGTGGCCGGGGAGGGGTGATTTCAAGTGGGGGCTCTGGCCGTTATTGGAGACTACCCTATCGCCCTCACCCATGGCACTGGCAACCCAGGTAAATTCGAAGCTTTGGGCTAGGGAGCTGAAGGCAGTGACGACGCTTCCGCTACCTCGTCGGGCCTCGGGCTGGCCGTCACTGGATATCTGGTGTTCGACTGGCCCGCGGTTGCTTACCAGGATGAGTGGCCGCTTCGCGAAAACGGCGGCGCAAAGATTGTTAAGTTCGGCTGCATCAGCCATGCTGCGTTCCTGTCAGGATTCTTTTAAGCATCCCGTCACCTAAGTCAGATACAAAGTTAACTAACGCCGTTTGCTCTGAATTCACTTAAATTGTAAAAACCAGCCGTGATTGATCTCTAAATAATGATCTCGCTGTAATAATCGACCAAGAAATGCAAGCCGGGCGACATTATCACTCGCAGTTTATCACTGTCGAGAACAGCAACGTGCCTGCCACTCATCCAGGAGCCGCTTTGCCTGCCAGCTTAGATACGGCGGGCACAACGGCCGCTAGTGTGTCCACTGTGATGTCGGGTTCAGTTTCGGGGTCGTTGAGGTCTTTCCGCTCGTAAAACCCTGATATCCAGACCGTTTTCATGCCACAGCGTTTGGCGCCAACAACGTCGTTAATCACGTGGTCGCCAACGTGAATAGTCTGTTCCGGTCTGGCGTCCATCGCCTCCAGGGTCATCATAAATATCTCACTGGAGGGTTTGGCCAGCTTTACCTCATCGGAGAACGTCAGCGTGTGGAAGTACTCCAGCATCCCCCGTTCTTCCATGTAGCTGCGGAAAGTGAACCCGGGTGTCATGCCGGTATTCGATATCAGCCCCATCTTGAAGCCCATCTCTTTGATGGCCTCTAGGACATGGAGGGCATCTTCATGGGCTGGAGGTGGATGTGCCAGGAAAGAATCGGCGTAAAACTGGGCAATCTCGTCCATGATTGCGCGATCAAGACGTTCGGCAAGACCTGGGTTTATATGGTTGACGAAGATGGCGACCTGCTCACGGAAATCGACGTCTAGCCCTCCGTTCCGCACCTCCCGACATTGCTGGAAGCAGGACATGTAGGCTGCGCTGATTTTTTCCAGGTCGAAGTCCTGGCCAAACTTGGCTAGGGCTGACTGGGCTCCCTCCAGTCGGACCATAGCACGTGCCTGTCCCAGGTCGCGTTCGTCCAGCAATAGGGTTTGCCAGAGGTCGAAAGTAACTGTGGTAATTTCCGCCAATACTTCAGTTCTCCAATTTGTGAGGCCAGCCCGATACCGGACTGTAAGACGATTCTACACGAAATCTGATACCCGCTCGCTGTGGCGGTAAGCGAGGACAGGCCGTGATTTTATAGTTAACTCGTCTACAGCGGCGGACGGCGGGTGTGCCAGTCGGTCGCCTGCTCGTAGGCATGGGCAGCGCGAAGCACTGTCAGCTCATCGAAGGGCTTTCCCGCTAGCTGCAGGCCGATGGGCATACCGGTGCTGGAAAAGCCGCATGGGACTGATATGGCTGGGAACCCGTTGATGTTATATGGCCTAGTGTACTGAGTCAGCGCTCCCACGACTCCGATCTCTTGCTCTCCAGCCAAAACTCTGGGAGCCAGGATCTCTGGAGCGGTCACAGGTTCGGTCGGTCCGGCCAATAGATCAACATCATCGAGCAGCCGCCGCCCTTCCTGGTCCAGGAGGGTTCGTGCCTGCTGAGCCCGCAGATAATCAGCGGCGCTGATGAATAGACCGGCTTCCAATCGCTGGCGCACCGGTTCATAGAGCTGGTGGCCGTCTTTCTCTAACAGGTCGCGGTGGAACGCGCTGGCCTCGGACATAAGCACCGTGCTAGAAATGGCCTGGGACTCGTTGAACATGGGGAATGAGACTTCTTTGACCTCGGCTCCCATGCTTTCCAGCAAGCTCACAGCGTCCTGGACCGCCTTTCTGACCTGGGGATCTAGAGGAGCTTCAAAATACTCTTTGGGCATGCCGATGCGCAGGCCTCGGACGTCTCCGGTCAGCGCCGATGTGTAATCTGGGATAGTAACCTTTGCGGAAGCCACGTCTTTGGGGTCGTGGCCGGCGATGACATTCATGGTTATGGCGGCGTCTTCTACCGTGCGAACCATGGGGCCTGGGTGGTCTAGAGACCACGACAGAGCGGTGAGCCCCCAGCGGCTGACCAGGCCGTAGGTTGGCTTGAGGCC
>CAJWGH010000234.1 GCA_913031095.1 uncultured Chloroflexota bacterium
CGGCGGTACCAATGGAAATCCGATCCCTGACGTGCCCGCCGATGAAATAGTCGACTATATGGCGGAACACAACCAGTGGATCGTGGGAACACCAGAAGATTGCATCGCAGGCATAGAACGCCTCCAAGAAGCGAGTGGAGGCTTCGGTGGGTTGCTGTTGCGGGCAGAAGACTGGGCGCCTCGTGAAAAATTGCACCGCAGCTACGAATTGTTCGCTCGCTACGTCATGCCGTGCTACCAAGGCAGCCTGACGGGAATCATAGACTCTCAGCAAAGGTCCGCCAGCATGAAAGAAGAGCTCCAAGCTAACCGAAGAGCAGGCTTAAAACGGGCTACTGATTCATATCTGGCGGGGAGCCGTTAGTCTCCAAACAGCATCCGGCATATCGTGAGGAGACAGAGATGATTGAAGGAGTTTCTAATGGTCCAGATCGTAACCGTTTATCCCGGAGCAGACGGCGAGTCCCGTCTCATAGATGTAACCACCGATCAGTTCGCCGAAATCATAAAACACATCGGAGAAGGTCCTACTAGGCTAAACCAAAGCCCATCTCCTTCCGTTGACGACTACCACAACGCTTCACGCGTCCAGTATGTCGTGCACCTGGAGGGTATCTCAGAGATCGAAGTTGCCGATGGTACGCTTAAACGACTCAACCCAGGCGATATCCTCATCGCACAGGACACCTCAGGGCATGGTCATATCACCCGAGGGATCGGCGCGGGGCTTCGGGTCTCGATGAACGTTCCATTGGAAGAGGGCCCTTGGCTCCCGAAGGGGTGAGACCTCCGACCATTCCGATAATCAGGAGGTTGGATGACGGCCAAAACCTCCATCGACAATATGGTCGTTGCCTATCTTGATGATGATGACGACCGCCGTAACATAGATGTTACATCTGTGACACACCAGGGAAACATATGCTGGCGATAATGGGTTCGCACCACTATTCTTTACCACCGGGTAAAACGTCCGTTATTACGCGTTTTAGTGTCCCGCAATGCCCAGGAGATTCCATCTTTGCCAATCACAATGCCGTGGACCGGCAGGTCCTCAGGTAAGTTACCGGTGCGACTTAGGCCACACTCTTCGGACGTACCTCCTGAAAATACCAGTTACACCGGACCCTTGCTGGCCCTCCGGGGTATCACCAAACGCTTCCAAGACCTGGTCGCCAACGACGACATAGACCTGGACATCTACGGCGGCGAAGTCCACGCGTTACTGGGCGAGAACGGCGCTGGAAAGAGCACCCTGATGAAGATTATCTATGGTGTTTACCAGGCTGATGAGGGTTCGGTGGAGTTCCGGGGGAAAGACGCCCGCATCCAGTCTCCCCGCGACAGCCGCGCCTTGGGGATAGGGATGGTGTTCCAGAACTTCGCCCTGATCCCGGCGCTGACCGTCGCCGAGAATGTTGCCTTATTCCTTCCCGGGCAGGGAATGGTTGTCAGCCGGAATGAGCTTGTTCATCGGATTCTCGAGGTCTCCGAACGATACGGATTGTATGTCAGCCCGTCAGCCCGGATCAGCGACCTTACCATGGGAGAGCGGCAAAAGGTCGAGCTGATCAAGCTGATCATGGCCGATGCACAGGTATTGATCCTGGACGAGCCAACTAGTGTTCTAGCACCCCATGAAGTGGACGGGCTTTTCGAGGTTTTTAACGAACTGAGGCGCGACGGCTACGCCATCGTATTCATAACTCACAAGATCAGGGAGGTGTTGGCATCCGCCGACCGTATCACGGTCCTCAGGCACGGCTCGGTGGTGTCTACCGGCACGAGCGAAGACGTCGAGGGTGATGACCTTGTATCTCTGATGATGGGCATCGATCCCGAAGAGATATCGCCAAGGGAATATATCCGAGACCACATCGAGTATGACTCGAAGAAGCTGGCTTACCAGAGGGCAGCCCATGCGGAAGGAACCGCGCCGGCCATCGAATTCAAAGATGTGTGGACCAGTGATGGCAACGACCCCAGAGGCCTTAATGGGGTAAGTTTCAGCGTCCTGCCAGGACAGATGTTGGGGGTTGCCGGGATCTCCGGAAACGGCCAACAAGAATTGGGAGAGACGCTCCTGGGTATGGTCAGGTACAGCAGCGGCAATATATTCCTGTCTGGGGAAGATGTGAAGGGATGGCCCGTGGCGGACATCCTAGACGCTGGCGTCAGCTACGTAACCGAGGACCCAATCATCATGGCCACCGTGCCGGATATGCGGGTCGATGAGAACCTAGTATTGGGTGAATTGGACAGCTACAGCAACGGACAGGTCTGGCTGGATATCACCGGTATACGCGAGAGGATCACCTCCGCCTTGAGCAAGTTCCCTTTACAGTTGGCAGGCCATCATATGCGCGTGGACAAATTGTCTGGCGGAAACGTCCAGAGGGTGATCTTAGCGAGAGAGATGCAACTGACCCGCCAGGCCGCCACGACCCCCAAGGTGCTCATGGCATACTACCCAACTCGCGGTCTTGACGTGGTGACTGCAGAGGCCACTCGTCGCCTAATGATGGACTATCGGGACCGGGGCGGGGCCATCGTTCTGGTGTCTGAAGACCTGGACGAGTTGATGGCGCTCAGCGATAACATGGTGGTCATGTTCCAAGGCAATATCGTAGGCGCGTTCCCTACGGAAACGGCGTCGATCCAACAGATCGGAATGCTCATGACCGGCCAGAGCGAGTAACTCATGGGATCCAAGACCACGCTCCGGCAGGCTCAGGGGTTAGCCTTCTCCTTCACCATGCCCCCCATAGTCCGCTCTCTGATGGCGATAGTTTTTGCGTTCGTGGTGTTTGCCCTATTCCTGGCTGTCATCGGCCGGGACCCCATCGACGCCTATACCAAGATGTTCGAGGGTACGCTTGGGAGTCAGGTCGGCCTCAGCGAGGTAGGAGTCAGAATGATTCCATTCGTTCTGACGGGTCTGGCTGCGACGATTCCGGCCCGGGTCGGGCTGATCAAC
>CAJWGH010000235.1 GCA_913031095.1 uncultured Chloroflexota bacterium
AGTTGCCAGCTAGCCTGACCGTGCTTACTACAAGCTCCGCCGGACTTTTAACCCTAGCGAACCGAGCGTTCTTAAAGAAATCCGAATTGAAGAGGACCCTCAGCATCACCCGAAGATTGCCGTCTGATTCGTCATAAGCGGCAACCAGTTGGTCGACCGCATCGGGGTCGTTGGGTGGGTTGATGTTCCAACTGGGCACCTGAGGCTCGTCAGCAACGAAGAAGTTGTACAGGTGTCGAGCCAGGAACTGGGCGGTGGCTGGCTGCTTGACCACGATATCCACGATGTCTTCGCCGTTGAAGCGGCCTGTATGGCCTAAGAAGTTCTTCTCCCCGTCGTCGTGGTCTTCCGGTTTATATTCAAAGTTCCAGTAGAAGCGCCCCAGGGGGTTCCGGGGAATCTTGGGCTCGATGGTCCAACCGGTGAAGGCACGGGAGGCTTCTTTGATGTCACCTTCTGAGTAATTTCCGACGCCCATGGAGAAAAGCTCCAGGAGCTCCCGTCCCCAGTTCTCGTTGATGGCGCCGTTGTGGTTGCCATTGTTGTCCAGCCACCAGATCATGGCCGGGTTCTTGGCCAGTTCCACAAGAAGGTCTCTGAAGCTGCCTAACGCCTGGCGCCGGAACATAGCTATCTGCTGTGTGATCTCTGGTGGGTTGTCGACCTTGGAGTTGCCAGTGGCGAACAGTTGATGCCAGAAAAGCGCTAGCTTTTCTTCCAGCGGACGCTGGGTGTTGACCATGCGGTACACCCACTCCGCCTGATTGATGGGTGGGCCAAGAGCGCCCTCATAGCCAGGCAAAAATCGATAGAGGATATCGTCGTCGATGGGTGGTTGGTCTTCGGGATGAAGCAGTTCCTCAACCGTTTCCTCGTAGCCTTCCTCGGCTCTCGCTTCCAACTCAGCTCGGGACGCGCCAAACCCGGCCCGCCGCATGAGGTGAGCAATCAGGGCAATATCTTCTTTTTCTGGCATGGATCTCCCCCTTTCCAGCTATAAGATCAAGGGTGTTTAACCATCGGCTTCAGAGACATTTATTTACTTTCTCTAGGTGGCTACATGCTAAGGAGAGAGATTATAAGTGTCAAGCACAACGATAATGCGAAAATTTCCATATTTCCGTCGAAATCCGCAATTCCAAAACGCAATAACTGGTTATTAAAGCCCGGTCCCCAGGTCTTAACCGAGCTGGTAAACCCTGGCTGCGGTGTCATGGAACAAGGCTGATTGATCGCTGGAAGAGAAATCATGTGCCAGCCGCTTGAAGGCATTCCACAACACTGTGTAGGAACAGGCGATCTTGTCCACCGGGAAATTGCTTTCAAACATGCAACGATCCGGACCAAACTGCTCGATGCAATGGAGGTAATAAGGAGCTGTCGATTGAGCCAATTCTCTAGAGGTTGTGGGCATCGGTCGTTCATGCCAGTCGAACCCACAGACTGGCATGACCAGGCCACCAACTTTGACCACCACGTTTGGACAAGCAGCCACGGCGGTAATGCTCTGCTTCCACTCTTCAAATATCTGATCTCGCTTGCCCGAATAAGGGCCGACTCCGAGGGGACCGCCCACGTGGTTCAAAATTATGGTCACATCAGGAAAGGCGTTTGCCAGGTCGGCTAGCTCAGATAACTGAGGGTGGTAGAGGTAGGCGTCAAAACTGAGACCGAGCTTATCCAGCACAGAGAACCCTTCCCGGAACTTGGCGTCACCCAAGAGTCCTTCTGGGAACGGCCGGGGACGGGGGACGTTAGGGCTGGTATCGAAGGCCGTGATATGCCTGACACCCCGGAACCGGTCTGTAACTGATCGATGCGCTTCCAGCACACTCTCTACCTCGGCCCCGAGAGCTAGGTCGGCGAAACCCACGATTCCTGCAGCGACGTTTACATCTCCGTATTGACCGCTATTGTTCTGGGCGACTATACCTTGGACAAACTCTGTCTGGCCCAGCGATCTCATCTCCTCAGGGCCGTTTTTGCGGTACATGGCCTGACATTCGATGAATACGGTGCTGACGACGTTGTGCCCACCGCTCAGATCGTTGTACAGGTCGTCTAGGAAATATCGGTCGTTAGGTCGGTCCCAAAAGTGGTGATGCGGGTCGCAGATCGGCATGCTGGGTTCAAGGGCTTCTTCGACGGTCCGGTCGAGCCATCTGTGATGCTCGGCATTGGTGGTCATGGCCACTCCTTATTCCCTCTGCGATGGATTTCCAGATAAATTAGCATTTTCTGTAGACTGGTGCCATCGAACCGGCTAGAGCAAATCGCCTGGCGCCTCTTCGCCTCAATCGGTTATAGTGTGCCAAGCAAATCTGAGGAGGCGTGGACAATAACATGGTTGACCAATTAAGTAGGCCTAAAGACCAAATGGAAGTCTACTGGTTTTCAGAACAGGCTCAGGGATATGTCTCCGACGGCCAATTAGAAAAATTTGAGTCTGGCAGGCTAGCGTTTCCCAACGGTAACTTCGACCCGGCAAAAGCTCACAAGCTATATAACGAGTACCACGAGCAGTACGCCCTGGCTGACGAAGTTGGTTTCGACGGCATCATGACCAACGAGCACCATTCCGCGTACTGGTGCGGTAAACCAGCAGTTAACCTGGATGCCGCAGTAATAACCAAATTGACTAAGAAAGCCAAGATCGCGATCCTCGGCAACGTCATCGCCGTCAACGACCCCATCAGGATGGCCGAAGAGGTAGCCATGCTTGATTGCTACTCGGGAGGCCGCATCATCTCGGGGTTCGTTCGGGGCGGGGCCGTCGAGACTCTTCAGGCCGGGATCGACCCCACCCAGAACCGAGAACGGTTCGAAGAGGCTCATGACCTGATCGTCAAATGCTGGACAGAGCCGGGGCCCTTCCGCTACGAAGGGAAGCACTACCAATACCGAGTGGTTAACCCTTGGGTGCTGCCAATGCAAAAACCTAGGCCCGATATCTGGTTCC
>CAJWGH010000236.1 GCA_913031095.1 uncultured Chloroflexota bacterium
GATTCCATCCCGGACGCCAGAGCCGCCAGAACTTGGCCTTCGCGCTCCGTACGGTGACGGATGTACCCGTTGACCCGGGCGGTCCCGTTATTGATGATCTGGCCGTGGCCAGGACAGATCATGTCAGGCTTTAATCCAGCGAGGGTATCCAAAGATGCCATGTATTGCTTGAGATTCCGCACGCTGGATGACGAGTTTCCAAGGATCGTGTCGCCACTGAATACCACTTTCTCAGCCGCCATGTAGTAACAGACGTGATCGTCTTCATGTCCTGGGGTGAAGTAGGCCCGTAGCTTGACCCCGCCGCCTGCGGTAACCGACTCGCGCGAGCGAAGTTTCTCCACGTTGCCCCCTAGTCGGTGGCTGAGAACCGGTTCCAGCTTCGGATGACAGCGCACCACACAACCGAACTCTTCTTGCAGGCGGTCCAAGCCACCGATGTGATCGCCGTGGCCATGGGTGATCAATATAGAGGAGATACAGGGCTTGCCCAGTTCCGCGTAGAAATCCAATATCTGCTTCGTCCATGAGCGAAATGGTTCTCCTGTGTCCACAACCACCATATGGTCCTTGGGGTCGCCCACGAAGTATATGTGGGTGCCGCCCGGGTGCATGGCACCGAAGCTGCCGGGGTCTTCTTCGATATGGGTGGCGTAGATATGTTCGGTGATCTGCATGTTCAGGTGATCGCTCCGTCGTGTTCCTGAGTCCTATAGCCTGAGTAGGTGGGATAGTAGCGGCGGGCCCGTACCGCGTCAATCCCCAGGCTCCTGCTGGTGTAGCTATGGTAATATCCGAAAGATTTTACCGATCTCTACATGTGATTCTCATAGGTTAGAAGGTATAGATGACCTCCCAAATGATAACCGGACAAGACCTGAAATCGGCCATCCCTAACCTCACAGGGACGATACACCTTAAGGGATTGGAGGGGACGGTAAAGGTTTTCAGAGACCAGTACGGCATTCCACGTATCAAAGCTGAATCGGAGTTGGATGCCTTTTTCGCCCAGGGTTTCGCGACCGCTCAAGACCGTTTGTGGCACATGGAATATGACCGGCGCAGGGGTTCCGGAAGGTGGGCGGAGGCCGTTGGCCAGCAAGGGGTGGCCCAAGACACTCTGATGCGTAAGTTCCGGCTGACAGCCAGCGCCAAGGGCGACTACCAAGTGATGGACCCCCACACCAAGTCAGTGTTCGACGCCTATGCCTCCGGCGTCAACGCCTTCATTGAGAAAGGAGGCACTCTGCCGATCGAATATCAGATCACCGGATTAGACCCCGAACCTTGGCAGCCTTGGGACGGCCTCATCGCCTACAAAGTTCGCCACATCTTTATGGGTGTTTTCGAATCAAAGGTCTGGCGGGCACGTATGGTTCGCGATATGGGTCCTAAGGCTGCAGGGAGGCTCTTCCCTGGCGTGGAACCCGGATATCTAATGATCTTGCCGCCTGGCTCGACATCTCCGGGCCCTTTGGATGAAGGACTAAGAGAGTTGGCCGAGGGGGCGTCCGAGCTGAACTACCTGAGCGAGATGGACTCCGGTAGTAACAGTTGGGTCCTTGGTGGCGCTGAGACGTCAACCGGCAAACCCATCCTGGCCGGAGATTCTCACCGAGCGTTAGACACTCCCAACTCCTATTACCAGAACCAGGTAGCTTGTCATGCGTTCGACGTAGTTGGTCTGTCATTCCCTGGCGTGCCCGGTTTTCCTCATTTCGGCCATAACGGTCGCGTCTCGTGGAGCGTCACCCACACGGCCGCCGACTACCAGGATCTGTACATCGAGCAATTTGAGAAAGATAAATATCTCTTCAAAGACCGATGGCTGAAGGCTGAAACTTACGACGAAACCATAAAGGTACGAGGCGGCAACGACATCCATACTACTGTGACCGAGACCCGGCATGGCCCGGTGATCTCAGGAGACCCGGCAAAAGGGTCTGGTCTCGCATTCAAGTACACCGCTACTGAAAAACCATCGACCTGGCCAAAGATCCTATGGCAGATGCTGAGAGCCGACGGCAGCAGAGAATTAGTAGATACGATGCGGGAGTGGGTGGATCCATGCAACAATTTGCTCTTCGCCGATACCCACGGGGACATGGGCTATCTCTGCCGAGGACGCATCCCCATCCGCTCCAAGGTTAACGGTTGGCTTCCGGTCCCCGGATGGACGGGGGAGCATGAGTGGGAGGGATATATACCCTTTGAGGAACTGCCCATCTCCATCAATCCACCTGAGGGATACATTGCCACCGCCAACAACCGCCCAGTAGGCGACGACTATCCTCATTACATCGCCATCGACTTTACTCCTGAATTCCGAGTGAAGCGAGTCACCCACGGCTTGAAATCCTTGGACCGACCAACGGCAGAGGATATGGCCCGTGTACATGCGCAGCGCGTCTCCATCCCAGCATTGGCTTATCAGTGTCTGCTCAAGAATGTCGAGCCTCTTGATGAAGAGAGCGAAACCGCCAAAGCCCGCCTACTTGACTGGAACGGGGAGATGGACGCTAATCTGGTCCAGCCAACTATATATAGCGCCATGCGCGATGCGCTCTTGAAAGAAGTTCTGGATACCAACCTGACTCAGGAATTAGCTAACGACGCCTGGCATCCCTCAGACCGGGGACTGGGTTCGTTCTCTACCAGGTTAAAAGCGCGGTTGGTGACTATGATCGGTGAGGACGACTGCTCATTGCTCCCGGAGGGAGATACCTGGTCAACAGTGGCGGCGCGGGCTCTCTCCAACGGCATCGCCTCATTGTCAGAGAAACTCGGCCATGATATGGACCAATGGCAATGGGGAAAAGTCCACCTCGCCAGGCCAAAACACAATCTATCAGCGGCGTTCCCTGATCTAGCTAAGCTCCTTGATCCGCCTGCCATTCCAACAAGCGGCGACGGAGACACGCCACTCCAAGGCGGCTACTCTTCATCGACTTTA
>CAJWGH010000237.1 GCA_913031095.1 uncultured Chloroflexota bacterium
AATGACCTGCCAGATCGATTCACTAGAACCACCGCTAGAACTCCAACACAACAGTTTGCTTTCCGCATACGAATGAGGGGAAACCTTCCCGGCAAGGCTGCTGGGGACGGAGAATTAGGAACGGCCTTGGGGTTTGGGTTCTCTCAGGATGGGGCAGGTGCTTACGCAACAGAACCATAGTCGGGTGGAACCTACTCCATGTGCTCTGGGTAGTCCATGGAGATGTGGCCCTGTGCTTCCAGTTTGTCGTAATCTGAATCTGAGTATCCGAGAACCGATTTATAGACGTACTCGTTGTCCTCGCCCAGTCGCACAGGGCCACGGAGGATGTCGAGCGGCGTTTGGGACATCGTGTAGGGTGCGCGGGGATAAAGATGAGTACCAGTGTCCTCTTGGGCAGCTTCTTGGAACATCCCTCGTTCTGTCAAATGTGGGTCGTCATAGGAGTCTTGTTGGTTCATTACCGGGCCGGAGGCGATTCCTGCTTCCTGAAGCACTCTCATCACCTCAAAGTTGTCCATCTGTAAGGTCCACAGGCTGATGTGGGAGTCGATCTCATCATGATGCTCCCAGCGGCCGAAGGAATGGGCGAACCTAGAATCTGAAGCCCATTCAGGGTCTCCTAAAACCTGAGAGAATGACCACCATTCCTGGTCGTCGCGTATGGTTATGCAGACCCATCGGTCTTTGCCCTGGCACCGATAACAGCCTTGGATGGCGGTCGGGTGCCGATTACCAGTGGTGGAAGAGTTCCTTTCGTTCATGGTGTAGTCCATGAAGAACTGGCCCATCATTGGCATGGCGTCCTCCGCCTGCCCTAACTCGATGTACTGACCTTTGCCTGTTCTGCGACGGTGATGAAGGGCAGCCAGCACCGCGAACGCACCGTGGCTTCCTCCAGCGGCATCGGCCATGTAAACCGGCGTGGTCCCCGAAGGGTCCATATCTGTATAGCCGCGCAAAAGGGTATGGCCAATGACGCCTTCTAAGTGGACTCCAAAGGCCCGGAAGTCTCGGTACGGCCCGGTTGTCCCGTATGCCGGCATCCGCAGCATGATGATGTCTTTCTTCAACTCTTTGAGCATCTGGTAGTCGATCCCCAGTTCATCCATGCGGGCCACCACGTTGTTCTCCACGAAGATGTCGCTGACCTTGACCAAATCTTTGAAAATTTCCATGGCAATGGGTTGCGAGAGGTCAAGTGTCATACTGCGTTTATTTCGTGCGTGTACATTGAATATGGGGAACCGGTTCCAGGGCCTGTCGCCTGGCTGCCGGTCAGGGTAACCACCCATGAACAAAGGTTGATTCTGGAGTTGGATTTCCGTCGGATGAGCCCGGACACCCCTGGTCAGAGGCGCAAAGGTGGCCAACGACTCTACTCGTATGACTTCTGCACCCAGATCGGCCAGGAATGATGTGCAATACGGGCCGGCCCAGACCACGGTCATCTCAAGGACACGTATCCCTTCCAGCGGTAGTTTGCTCATATGACACCCTGGGTCCGAAGGCGTGCAACGTCGCTACTTCCGTAACCTAGCCCTTCCAGAATTTCCTGGTTGTGCTGGCCTAGGAGCGGGGCCGGTCGCCGCACATTCCAAGGTGATTCGCTCATGACGAAGGGACGGCCCGGATATTTCAAACTCCCTGTAGCGGGATGGTCGACCTGGGTGAAGGCGCCTCGGGCGTTGAAATGCTTGTCGTTAGATAGGTCTTCCATGGTGTTCAACGGCCCACTGAGTACGCCTGATTCTTGGGCAATGCGCCATGCTTCGCGCTTGCCATGCTGTAAGGTCCATGATAGGAAATGAGCTTCGAATTCTCCTTTGAGTTCGGGATCCGTTTGCGACTCGGGCTGATACCATCGGGGATGGAGGAGTTCCGGCGGGTCTCCGAGCATCTGGACGACTCTGGGGAAGTAGATTAGGCCTCCTGTGACCTCGAGGTAGCCGTCCTTGCATGGGTAGACCCCGATGGGATAGCCTGAAGCTCCAAGTGGTGCTCTGACACTGTTCTCTCCGGTGTACTGGTAGGCAATCAATGCGCTCATCCGGCGGTCTATGGACCCTACTTGGGTTTCCATGATGGACACGTCCACTAATTGCCCTGTCCCATCATCTTGGGACAAAAACAAAGCTCCGGCGCTGCCCACGGCGGCCACCGAGCCTGCCTGATACAGGACAATGTTGGCTCCTAGCTTGATTGGCTCCCGGTCGTCCAGGCCTGTGGAGTTCATTTCTCCGCCCATGCCGTAGACCAAAAGGTCAGAGGATTTGTAGTCACGATAAGGGCCGCTTTGGCCGAAGTTACTGATGGAGGTCATGACTAGCTTAGGATTCGGCGCCTGCAATGCTTCAAGACCAAGTCCCAAACGGTCCATCACGCCCGGCCGGAAATTCTCGACAATCAGGTCGGCATCCATGGAAAGGCCCATTGCGATTTTCTTCCCGGCACTGCTCTTTAGGTCTAGGGTGATTGATCGTTTGTTGGTGTTCAGGTGAAGGAAGAGCCCGCTTTTTTCGGGGTGAGGGATATCGCCAGGGAAAGGGCCCATGCCCCTGGCTGAGTCACCAACACCAGGACGCTCCACCTTGATCACGTCAGCGCCGTAGTCGGCCAGAAGTTTGGTGCAATATGGCCCGGCCACATGCGTTGTGAAGTCCAGCACTTTGATGTGAGACAGCGCGCCGCCAACCATTACAGTGCCCTGCCTCGCGGGCTTATGCCAAACATCGAACGGGCTTCCCACCGTTCAGCGTGACCATGTCTGACACGATAGGCGCCAAGTCCAAGACGGTGCCCGCAGGTTCCCGGCGGAGTTCCGAGTATGCCCGGTGCAGGTTGCCTGCCAACCGTTCGGAGTCGTGCCAGCCGGCGAACTGGCCCAAGTCCGTCTGGCGAGCGGCGTCCAGGGGACTTGACCCTGCTTCGAAAGCTTCTTG
>CAJWGH010000238.1 GCA_913031095.1 uncultured Chloroflexota bacterium
TGGCGGCCACCTGCATGTCGCCGGCATCGGCAGCCAACCGCGACAACAGAGTGAATGAGGTGCTCATCTGATAAGGAGCCGCAAGATAATGTTCGCCGGTTGCGATAAGGCTGAATCCGGCATCACGGGCAGCCCTCACCTGTTCGGCGCTGTCCTGGATTTTCTGAGGCATGGACTCGCTGGGCAAGTATTGGTTGGTGACGAAAAATCCTAGTTTCAAAGAGTCTCCTCATCGGGCGGTCTGGAATCGACCATAGGCTAATATGAAACGTATCTGGTAACCACACACAGCATACTTTTCCAACAGGTATTTTAGTCTGCGAGCAATTTTGGAACAACCCTAAAAACCCCTTGCCACGCCTGGGGATAAGAAGTAGAATCCGCGTCTGATTCCGGGTTCTTTAACGCAACCGAAGTAGTAGGAGTAGCATGAAGATCGCACGCTTCCGCAGCAATGGAAGGACCGCATATGGGGTGGTTCAAGGTGATGAGGTGGTGGAGATTCGGGGCAGCATTTTTACCCGTTTTCGGATGACCGACACCAAGCACTCGCTGCAGGACGTCAAGATACTACCTCCCACTGAACCCACTGAGATCTGGTGTCCTGGGCTCAACTTCGCCAACCACCTGGAGTTCGCAGCCGGCGTCCTTGGCGATGAAAACCCCAGTGTTCCCGAACATCCGGAGCCTTGGATCAAGGCCAGAGGCTCTCTCACCGGCACTGATGAGCCCATCGTTCTTCCCAACGATTCAACGGATGTCCATTATGAGGGAGAGGCCGTGGCGGTCATCGGAAAGGCCTGCCACCGCGTGACCCCACAAGAAGCCCCTAAGTACATTCTTGGTTACACCTGCGGGAATGATGTGAGCGACCGCACTTGGCAGAAGGACGACTGGACGTTCTGGCGGGCGAAGGGCGCAGACACATTCGCACCGGTAGGCCCTTGGATAGACACTGAGGTCGACCCTCAAAATCTGGAGATGATTGTCCGCCTGAACGACGAGGAGGTCCAGCACGGCAAGACCGAGGAGATGCTGTTCACTTTCGCGGAGATCATCAGCTACATCAGCCAGCAGGTGACCCTGCGACCAGGAGACCTGGTCTTCTCGGGTAGCACGGGTGTCACAGTAGCATTGAAACCTGGCGACAAAGTTGATGTCGAGATTCCGAACATTGGTGTGCTCAAGAACACTGTTGAGGCAGAAGCCGCCTAGGCCTCGACTCTCAGTAGGAGACAAAAATCGATCAGTAGCTGAGCATCCCGGTCAAGGCTTTGACGCCGCCACGAGGGCCCACCACCGCCAGACGCATCTTGTCGTCATTCAGGAACGCATCTGCCACCCTAGAGATGTCAGAAGGCTGAACAGAATCTAGGAATCCGACCACTTCGTCCGGTGTACGCACGCTGTCTTGCAAAAGCTCTTGAGCACCTAACCAAGATGCCACCGCCCTGGTGTCCTCCATACGCAACAACAGCCGGCCCTTTGTGTACTCCCTCGCTTTGTTAAGCTCTTGCTCGCTGGGAGTCTCATGCATGTCCCGAAATTCTTCGACAATAGTTTTTACGGCTTCGTTGGTCTTGCTCGGTTCCACTCCGCAGTAGACAACCAACGAGCCTGTGTCCCTGAAATTGCTTGTGGAGCTGTGGACGTCATAAGCTAGGCCGCGTTCCTCCCGCAGGCTCTGGAACAAACGGCTGCTCATACCGTCACCCAAGATAGTGTTCATCAAGTTGAACGAGTACCGGTCGGGATGGGACAGGGACATGCCCGGCACACCCAAGCACATGTGGGTCTGGTCGCTCCGGCGACGGTCTACCTTGACCAAACGGCCGCCCATATAGTCGGTTGCCTGCTCCCAGTTCAACGAATCCTGAGGTTTCCAGTCCTTAGTGGTCTCTGCAAGCATGTTAACGACTTCATCGTGGGTCACGTTCCCGGCCACCGCCACCACCGTGTTGGCCGGGTTGTACTGTTGGTGCATATACTCTCGGATATCCTTCTGCTGGATATCCGCAACCGTCTCAAGGGTTCCGCCGACATCCCGGCCCATGGCCTGGTCCGGCCACATGGCCTCGTCAATCAGCAGGTCAACACGATACGACGGCTGATCATATGTCATACGTAGTTCTTCCTGGATTACCTCACGCTCTTTCTCTACCTCTTCGGGGTCGAGGATCGAATTGAGCACCATGTCCATAAGAACGGCAAAGGCGATCTTGTAATGGGGCAGGGCGACCTTGCACCAGAAGACGGTCATCTCCCGGTCGGTGCTGGCATTCATCACGCCGCCAACACCCTCGATGGCCTCACTGACCTCACGGGCAGTGGGCCAGTTCGCGGTGCCCTTAAATGGCAGGTGTTCGATAAAATGGGAGACGCCAGCCAGTTCATTGGACTCGTAGCGTGATCCCGCTCCGACGCAGATGACCATGGATACCGACTGAGTGTGGTCCATCGTAGATGTCAGAATGCGCAATCGATTATCCAGTACAGAACGTTGGTACATGTACTCCTCGGGGTGGGCTTAGGGTTCAAGCGATTTGGAAGTTAAGACTTAAGCCAGTCCACGTCACCGGACAGATCTGCCGGATGGTCGCGGGAGGCGAAGTCTGCGTGGCGCCGGCGGGCATCGCCAATTGTGGTGTCGTCGCCGTGACCGGGATAAACGGCGGTGTCGTCGGACAGGGTCAGTAATTTGCTTTGAATACTGTTCAGAAGTTGGGTGAACGCCTCCGGGCTGCGGGACTTCCCAGGGCCTCCAGGGAACAGCGTATCACCGGAGAATAGGTGCTTTCCAACCAGGAAGCAGGACGCCCCGTCGGTATGACCAGGGGTGTTCAGGACTTGTAGTTCTTGGTTGCCAAACTTAATCATCTTGCCGTCAATCAGATCGAGTTCCGGGGCCGCGGTAAGGAATGGGCATCGGCAG